>NZ_CAWUGC010000002.1:0-145132 GCF_963921665.1 Saezia sanguinis | reverse complement strand
GCAACACAACTTTGGCAGCGACACCGCAGACAGCGACCTCAACTTCATAGGCGGGTACAGCTACAACATCCGGGGCGTGGAAATGAACCGTGACAGTGCCATCATAGCGGCAGGGGCCACCTTTGAGTTGCAGGACAACATGCACCTGAGTGTGGGGTATGAGGGAGAGTTCGGCAACAGGAGCCGGGACAATGCGCTCAAGGTCCTGTGGAGGCTGAACTTCTGAGCTTAGAGACAAGCACCCTGGTGATGCAGGAATATCTGGGAATACCTGCTGCCAGGGTGATGGAGCCGGCTTCATACTAAACTTGACATTTTCAATAACCGAAAACATCTATTTTTTTAATGACCGAATGGTACAAGAAATATATGGGTAAGCTCTATAGTTATAAAAAATTACCGGTGTGGGATGCACAGACAATACCCGCAGCTTTTCAGGAAAAACACAATACCCAAAAAGGAGTCTGGGCCAAACTAACGGTGCTGAAAGGGGAAATTCATTTTGCCTTTTTGACGCCAGCCGGTGAAACAATTTCAACACATACCTTTTCACCAGAAAAACAGCCGCCTTTCATAGAGCCCCAATGCTGGCATAAAATTGTTTCATTTTCTGATGATGTGCAGTGTCAGCTTGCATTTTATTGTGAAGCGCAGGAGTACTACACCAGAAAATACGGATTGACAGCTACTCACTCCGAAGTTCTTGAAGCAGCCCAGACGATCAAGCCCGGACAGGCGCTGGATTTGGGATGTGGTTCTGGCCGCAATGCTTTATACCTGAATTTATTAGGGTTTGATGTTACAGCTTACGATCATAACGAAAGCAGCATTGCCAGGCTTGACCAGATTATGGAGGCAGAGCAGCTTCAACATTTGCAAACCAGGGTGTATGACATCAACCAGGCAGCGATTGAGCAAAACTATGACTGGATCATTTCAACGGTGGTACTCATGTTTTTGCAGGCACAGCAAATACCATCGATTCTGAAAAACATGCAGGAACACACCAAGCCCGGTGGTTATAACCTGATTGTTTCAGCAATGGATACGCCGGATTATCCGTGTACCGTCCCATTTTCATTTACCCTGAAGCCCGGTGAACTTCCTTCGTATTACGCAGGCTGGGAGCTGATTAAATACAACGAAAATCCGGGTGAGTTGCACCGTACAGATGAGCAGGGTAACCGTATAAAACTGCGGTTTGCCACGTTACTTGCACGGAAACAGACTGCCTGAAAAAGTTTTTCGAAGGCTTTTGGAAGAATGTAGCTGACCAAGTGTTTCTGCAATTTCAACAACGATTTTGAACAGAACACTCAGTGAACACGCTCCAGTCACAGGCCGCCCAACCCATAGAGATTGCCTTTTCCATTTTTTCGATGATGATAGGTGTATAGCTCAACGAGCATGACGTTGCATTGGAAGCTGCTTGCATGAGTTTTACATCTTTTAATCCCCCTGTAAGCTCAAACCCGATGTTGTCCTGGAAGGCTTTATCACCAATTTTTCTGGCGTACATTTTGAGCGTTGGGTTTGCAAAGCTGGTATCGAACAGCTGTGCGTAAAATTCGCGATTGATGCCTACGGCTTCGCCGTAGGCGTAGAGTTGCCCCATCAATTCCAGGTTGGCAACAGCAAAATAATTGACGGATAGCTTTGCGCAATTGGCAAGATATGGTTCTTTACCAAGAACCAGTGTTTTGCTGGAATACGACTCACAAACCGGTTTACAACGTTCCACGCTGTCTTTATCGCCAGCCATCAGGGTAAACAGTTTTCCGGCCTGTGCAGCGTCCGGACGCCCGATGACTGTACTCGAGACAAAATGACTGCCGTGTTTTTGATGCAGTTCGGTCAACTCTTTGGCCAAATCGGGCGAAATTGTTGTTGCACACAGATGAATACTTCCCGGTGTCAAGCCTGCCAGTATGCCATTTGGAGAAATGACGGCTTGACGTACTGAATTGTCGTCCATAAGGCTGGTCAGTACGATACTGGCCTGTGAGGCTGCCTCGCGCGGAGTTCTGGCCAGGGTGGCGCCACTGTCAACAAAGACTTGAGCTTTGGGCGCCGTGCGGTTGAACACCACAAGATCAAAGCCGCTTTTCTGGATGTTATGTGCCAGACCGGTGCCCATTTTGCCAAGCCCGATTACCGCGATTTTTTCTGCTGATTTCATTGTCTGTCCTTTCAGATATCAAATGTCGATGCATAATGACAATAATATGAGTAATACTCACATTTTCCTACTCGCATTTCAAATTTCTGCACAGCATCGGGCAAAATGAAAAAAGTCATTGATCCATATAGGAAATTTCCGAAACAGGCGCGTTCGCAAGAGACGGTAAATGTGATTCTGGAAGCAACCTCTCAGATTTTGCAGACTCATGGTGATCGGGCATTAACCACCAATGCCATCGCTGAGCTTGCCGGTGTCAGCATTGGTACGCTATACCAGTATTTTCCTGACAAGAGTGCCATCATGATTGCGCTGGCGCGTCAGGAACTGGCAGTTACGGCAGAAACAGTGAACAACAGCCTAATGACGGTATCCGAAGCCGCTGACCCTGTACGTGCTGGTATTCGTGCACTTCTTAATGGTTTTAAAGGGCGTCAGCGTGCACGAAAAGCATTAATTGAAGGTCTGATTGCCAACGGATTGGTCAATGAGTTAACGCTTCCTGTTGATAATGTTATGCAGAGTATTCTGTCGGCACATGCTCAAGAAACCAATACCGAGATACCAATGATCAATCCGGTGGCTGCTTATGTTTTGACCCGCGCAGTCATCGGCACGCTACGCGCTGCTTTGATGGAGCAGTCAAGCTACCTTGGAAAGCCGGAGTTTGAAGACGAACTGGTCAGGCTGGTACGCGTGTTTCTGGTTGAATGAATTCGTGTTTTGATATCTGACTTATGGCGGAATTTGAAATGAAATGCACGATTCGGAATTTTGCTGCATGGACCATTTAAATTCAAATATGAAGGCCAGCGCATCAGCAATGATTAGCCTTAGTTGTTCCTAATAAAGCTGCGGGCAGACTTTAATTGATACATCACCATAAATGGGGAATATGAGCAGTTCTAAAAATCATTTAGTCAAATTTTCATTTTAAGGATCAGTTCAGTTTTATTTTTAATGATCAAGCCTTACAAAATTTCATTGTTTTCATGAGTTCATCACGCAATCTTCATAAATCTTTCCCGTTACCCTTTTAAAATGTACAGAAGATAATCTGACAATTGAGAGATAAACCAACAATCTTAAGTTGTTAGTTTCAAGGTGAATAGAGTCAAACGTAGCAATTTAAAATCGACATATTCATATTTAACCAGCAAAAAGAATATTCGATTTGTCTGAAATTTTTTAAATTTATTGAAATTTAATATATGCGAAATAATTTTCTTATAAAAGTATGGCTTTACATTTGTTTCTGCTTAAGTATCAGCAGCTTAGCAGTTGCCGATATTTTGGAGGATGCCAAACATGCCGATGCAGAAACGCAGTTCAGAATCGGTATGATGTTTTATGAAGGTCAGGTTTTTGATGAAAATAATGAAGCTGCAATGGAATGGTTTTTGAAGGCAGCGGATCAGGGCAGTGTAAAGGCGCAACTCCACTTGGGGGATCTTTATTGGTTTATGGGCAATCAGGATAGGTCTGGAGCAGGTTATGCAGAGAAAGCCGCATACTGGTATTTAAAGGCTGCAGAGCAGGGGAATGCCAATGCGCAGTACGCCATAGCCAATATGTACGCTGATGGTAGTGGTGTTAAACGCAATGATGAGAAAGCAATGCAATGGTATCTGAAGGCGGCAGAACATGACAACGAGGTTCCTTCACGCGGAGGATACATCAGCCTTTTCGAGCGTATTGCCCATATGTATCAAAAAGGCAGAGGCGTAGAGCAAAGCACTGAACAGGCAATTTATTGGTATTTGAAAGGGGCCGTTCAACAGGATCCTGTTGCATTGACCAGATTGAGTGATTATTTGAGTTCTTCTGCTGTCGAGAGTTACAGAGCAGAACTTCTGCGGGCTGCAGAACAGGGAGACGTCAAAGCCCAATATACCCTTGGGATGATCAGTAATTTTGGACTTAGTGGTCGACAAGGACATCTGGACGCCGAAAAGTGGTTTTTACAGGCGGCTCAACAGGGATATGCACAAGCCCAGTTTGAACTGGGTATGTTGTATATGTATTCTGACGTTAAGAGAAATTACGAAGTGGCAAAACTGTGGCTTTTAAAAGCTGCCGATCAAGGACATGCTAGGGCTTCTTATCAGTTGGCAGTGGTATATGGCAATAATGAGTTTGGTGTCACAAAAAACCTGAACACTTCAGCGCAATGGCTTTTGAAGTCTGCACAGGATGGCTATGCGAAAGCTCAACATGTAGTCGGGTTACTCTATCTTACCGGAGATCAGGGAATAGATGTGCCCAGCAATCAGGAGGCGGCAGCCAATTGGTTTTTAAAGGCCGCTCGGCAAGGAAATGCTGAATCGCAGTTCTACCTTGCATTGATATACAGGGATGATTTGGGAGGATTGGTTCACAATGATACTGAGGCTATGGAGTGGCTTTTAAAATCTGCGGAGCAAGGATTTTCTGGAGCTCAGGATCTTCTTGGTGGTTACTATTATTATGGAATACAAGGAGTGCCTCAAAGCTATGAAATAGCAGCTTACTGGTTGTTGAAAGCGGCCGAACAGGGCGATGTTGTAGCGCAGATTCGTCTGGGAATGATGTACTACAGTGGCATCGGTGTTCCGCAGAATGAAGTTCTTGCACGCCACTGGCTGAAGGAAGCCAGTTTTGAAGGTCCGAATATCGTAAAAAACCTGATTTCTCTTTTATTTGACTATTAATTTGGCATTGTAAAAACGCGCAGGCAGAATAGAGCAAGATTGAATGCCAATGCAACGTAGGTATTGATATTTGGTGGATTCAGAAATGAAAAAGCTGCTGGCAGGCATTTTTTTATGGAGTCTGGTTTGCATGGCATCTGTAGTTAACGGTCAAGGCACGGGGCATTGGTTTATTGGAAAATCGTATCGCACATATTCTTTGCATTCAATTACGCCCGCCAGCAACGCACTTGTGGCTAAACTGTCTATTACCTGCTTCAGGTTCAGGTCTGATGTGGATGTGTCTTTGAATTTTTCTTTAAGAGCTGAAGATTTTGACAACGGATATGGCTTGGAGCCTCCTGCAGAGCCGTTTCTCCTGCTCATGGAGCTTGATAATGAAATAGAATTTTCTATGCCTGCCAATCTAAAAAGTTTTCGTAGCCCAGGCAATGTTTCTTTAATTTTCCGCATGGACCGCAAGAATGGTATTGATTTTGTACGCTCTTTAGAAGGCCACAACCAGCTTATAGTGGCTGTACCGGCAAAGTTTGAAGGGGGTTATATTTTTAAATATCAGCTTGATTTCGACACCGGTCAACTTGTACTTGGTCCATGTGGCCTGGGACAATTTTTATAAGAAAAATGATTTATATTTAGAAATTATTATGTCTGGCTTTTATCCGGGAAAACAGATGACTTATCGGCATTGCAAAAGTGTATGGGTTTTGCTGTCAATATGGATACTTTTATGTTCTGGCAATTTCTCACAGGCCGAGGATATAAAGGAGGCGGCACAGCTGGAAACTCCACAGTCTTTATACGAAAAGGGCACATTCATTGAGCAACAAAAGGGATTTTCAGGCTGCGCACACGCTGCGGACTGGTATTTGAAAGCGGCAGAGTCAGGGCATGCCGAAGCGCAATATCGTTTGGCTAGCTTATACCATGGCGAATGCTCTGATATTAAAGATGAAGTGGTCGCCAGATATTGGTACGTGAAAGCTGCAGAACAGGGGCATGTTTATGCTCAGGTTGAAGCAGGGTTAATGTATAGGCATGGCTGGCCAAATTATGACTACAAATTGGCGGCACAATTGCTTTTACAAGCAGCCCAACAAGGCAATAAACGAGCTCAATATGAATTGAGTGCAATGTGCCTGCATGGCATTGGGGTAGAGCAAGACGAATCCCTGGCACGAAAATGGCTGGATAGTTTCCACGGTAACTGATAAGAGTGTATGCCGCTTGCATTGTTTGGGGCATATTCAAAAAACAAGCCGTTAAACATGGGCATTGCTTGACCATCAGGCTGCTCAAGTATTCAAGTAGCAGTCTTTTCAATTCATCAAAAAATCTTCACAAACAGTTTTCATCAAAACTTCATTTTTTTAGAGTTTCTCAAGGATATGATGGTGTATCTTTTCATGAAAGGTATTTGATGTTGTTGTTTCGTATATTTTTATGCTATTAATTTTTGAAGGCGCTTTCGCGTGTTATGCACAAAACGCTTCAGAGCAAAACTCAGATCTTAATGTTCTGATTTTCTAAAAATTATGACCTCTAAAAAGCTTTCAAGCAGTCTCTCAGAAAGTGATACTAAGCTATTGAAGAATGCCCTTTTTGCAAGTCGTATGCACCGGCTATTCATAATGTGTGGCTGCACTATCATCTTAACAGTTCCGGCAGCAATGTTGGGAGGCTTAATTTTTGACTGGAAAGGGAATGATTTTATCTTGGGCATTCCGTCTTTTCTTATATTGGCTGTAGCAATTGCTTGTGCAGTGTCAATATGTGAAAAACTCTTGAAAAAAGACAATCTACTTCATTATTTTTTTAAACAGGCACTGCAGCAAAATATGTTGAAAACTATAGTAAAGGGGATGCTGAACTCAGTGACTGTGATGTCTGCTGGGAAGGTACGCTATGTAATTAATGGTGTTTCTTTTGATGTTGTTGTCATTTCGGGTACAACCAAATATTTAGGTTATTTTCAACATCCTGTTACATCGACTCAAGGGCCTGTTGGCGTGAAGGCTCAATTGCATTATCTTGAAATAAATCCTAAGGTTAAATTACTGCTACAGGTTATTGATGATTCTCCCTCAGGCGCAGGTCAAAAGAAGGCCCTGGAAAATGTATAGGCGAAAGTGGAATACCTCTTTGGTTATAAAAGATGAATTTTTTAAAACTGATTTTTAATTTTTATGAAAAATCATATGCTGTTAAGAAAATCTTTCCACTCTCTTTCAGAGAGTGATGTCAGTCTGCTGGAAAATGCTGTATTTGCATCCCGTATAAATGGGCGTGTCGTAATGGCTGGTATCCTGATTGCCTTGGTAGGAATGTTCTTGGCATTTGGCATATTTATCAGTGGGCGTGCTACAGGGCTAGGTATCAGTGCGGTATTTATTGTTCCTTTGGTCATGAGCATATTGACAGTATTTTTAATAGTTGCTTATGACAAGCTTCAAAGAAATAGGAGTTCGATTGAGCAGGCACTGAAAAAGGCTTTGAGTCAACGTTTGCCTAAAACTGTTGTAAAAGGAATTCTGGATTCTGTCTCGATCATGCCTACAGGCACATTACGCTATGTGATTGATGGCATTCCTTTGAATGTTACGGTTATTTTAGGAACAACCAATCGTTTAAGTTATTCACGACACCCTATCAAAAATATCCAGAGGCATATTGGCAGTGAAATCCAATTACATTACATTGAAATGAACTCGGAGGTTAAATTGTTGTTACAGGTTCTTGACGAACCCTGCACTCAGATACATCGCGAGTTGAGGCGCGTGCAGAAAAATGAATGGAAAAGGCATTTAAAGCCAGATATTGAACTGATGATGAATATGTGTGTCATCGTAGCAGTTCTGATGCTTTTTTTGGGTTTTTATATTGGCGGAATCGTTGCAGCAATTGCTTTGGCTCTTCTCAGCTTAGTGGTATTAGGCTTGGTGAATGCTATCTTCATTTTGCCTAAGTGGTTCAGGCTGCGCCGTACAACACATATGATGCAGATTTCCGGAGTTGTGACAGAGATAGTTACTGCACGCATTTTGGTAGGACGCTGCCCTATGAATGTTGAGTGGTATCGTGTAGGGGGACAGCTTCATTATTTGGATACTGATGATGGCAATTTAAAAATTGGTGAAAAGGTTGTTTTAGAAATTACCTGCGATTTGCATGGGCGACGGGCAGGTATTCTCTTCATTTTGAAAGAAGATGCAGCTGATGAAATGTAATTTGAAGGGTGCCGGGAGAGAATTCGTTTGTCAGATGACGTTGCATGTGGTCCTATTTAATCCGTAGGGTTGCACCTGAAAAATCTACTGTGGATATAAAAATATGAAAGGAGTTGCTTGTGCGTGGACGACAGACATTCAGCCTGTTAATCATCCTGGGTATATTGGCAGGTGTTGTTGGCGGATTGGTTATTTATACACATTCTGCTGGTGACCTTAAAGGTTCCGGGTGGGGGGATATTCTTGTTGGCATTGCTGGTTTTGTGGCTCTTCTGGGGCTGGGTGTATTTGCAATGTTAACAAGAAAAAAGTGATAGAAAACAATCAGACTCATCCTGAGAAACTTATTCAGCGCCAGTTTTTTAATGTGCACTGGGAAAGAACGATGTTAAACATGTTTCTTTTTTTGAAGTATCATCTGAGCCATCTGCTATTTGCGGTTTTTATATTTTTATATGCGCACACAACCCACGCCGATGAGTTAAATAAGGATGAAGATTGGACCAGAAGTCCATGCGTTCATTATGGCGGACAAACAACGCAAGTCTGTCGCTGTATCTATTCGTTGCCATATGATGGCTATTTGAATGCTTTCATTTTGATGATGAAAATAAATCCTCCGTCCAAGGAGGATCTGTTAAAGGCGATAGCGCTTCTTACCCATGCTCAAGCTGTTTGTGACGGGGTCAATGATGGATATCGCCAAAGGCTCCAAACTGTGTTGAAAGGCCGGTATTTCAGGAAAAATGTGCAAGGATGATAGTATGAAAAAAACGGAGGTTTTTCAAATGGCGGGGATTATGATTTTAGGCCTGGCCTCTGGCTGGCTTTATGCTGGGCAACCACAGAACTTGAGTGAACAGGAGATGGGGCTGTTAAAAATTCTCCGGGAGGAATGGGTTCAGGTCTGTACTGAAGAGCATGCATATACAGATAATCGCCCAGCGTATTCAGTACAGATCTGCCATTGTGTTATGGACAGATTAGAACTTATTTTCTCGCCCAGTGAGCTGGAGGCATTTTTTTCAGGAACGCTCGAACATGAAAGATATTTAGAGGGATTGGCTGCAATGAATGACGCCGCTGATTCCTGCGGTAACTGAAGGATTAAACGACATCAGCTGCCACATTGATTTGCTTATTGATTGAGGCGGCATACTGTGATCAGTGCGACCGCAGTAGAAAATTTATATGCAGGACATGTGGCTGCTTGATCCCTTAAAAAGGGAATAGAAAACAGTAGGCGGTTCTATTGTTATCAGCATCCGGAAGTAATATGGCATCCGGCTCTTTCCACCAATTCGTTCTGCTTTGCATTTGAAGACAGAAACACACAGGCTGGGGATACGTTGTAGCCGTCATCCGTCCAGATCAGTATATCGGCAATAGCATCACGGTCCAAATCTCCGATCCAGATATTGCGAATCGAAGAAACTGGTCCTACAGATAATTCTGAGGCTTGAAGGCCATCATTGAATGTGTAGGTAATTCGTTGAAATTCAGCATCTATTGCCGAGGTGTTTAATTGATAGGCATAGTTTAAAAATTCAAACCGGAAAAGGGGAGATTGTGCCTCACCGTCTTGTTGTGCTGCCCACATAGCCTTTTCTGGTGTTTCGAGCAGGCCAGGCTTTATCTGGGGGTGTTGCAGAAAAGCAATGGCATCCGGATGCTCTGAGCTTTCAATCACAATGCCCGTTGTTTCGCCTGCGGCGTCCGTCAGGCTATCATAGGTGCGGTTGATGTGAAGCAGGGTAGGCTCCAGTCTCCATTGCCCATCTTGTTCTATCAGAGCAAGCCATTCTCCTTCAGGTTGGGTTGGGGCCTGCCCGTCATGAAAAACAACGGGTCCGTTATTCCTGATGAGTCCTTGCGGATATGATGGATAAGGCTTGCTGCTTGGGGTGACGATAACCCAGCTATTGGCTTCATTGGCATTTATAAATTTTTCCATTTCAGCCTCATAGTTATACGTTTGCGCGCAGATGGGCAAAAAGGCAGATATGGCAAGGATGCCCAGAAATATTGTGTAACGTTGAAAAATAGCCATAACGATTGAATAAATATATTTAATGTTCTGTAAAAAATTTTCGTATTG
Organism: Saezia sanguinis; assembly: GCF_963921665.1. NCBI lineage: Bacteria > Pseudomonadati > Pseudomonadota > Betaproteobacteria > Burkholderiales > Saeziaceae > Saezia > Saezia sanguinis. Next base: position 134,938 of record NZ_CAWUGC010000002.1, on the reverse strand, counting down.
ATAAGACCTGAGCTATTCAAAAATGTGGTGTTGTGCGTCATATGCTGTTCTGTAAAGTTCTCCCCATGCAAGTATTTCAAGCTCATTGGTGTGGATGATTTGTCTGTTACATATATCATCGATTAATGGCCTGGATATGAATACAAAAAATGGGAAGTTACGGATAGAGGCGATATTCTCACCCTGATGACGGCTTGTTAAAACAACAAGTTCAATATCTTTCGCTGAGTTGTATGCCTGCCCGACAAGAGGGGGGGCAATAGCTGCCAGAACAGCTATTTTGCCTGTATCGAAAGTCATGCTTTGAATGAACGCACATTTTCTGACAGGTTTCAGCAGGGTACTTTCAAGAGAGGATAAATAGCATTCAAAGTTCAACATGATTCAAATTCATTGAAGTCTTTTTTAGAAGCCAGCTTTTCTCCGGGGATGGGTACTATGTGCACAGAATCCATAGACAAAGCTACTACCAGGGTAGCAGATGAGTTCAAAAGAGAAATACAGAACGATATGGGCAAGAGTCACTTCATTTATTGAGTTTTCGCGTAAAAGATCAAATGATGGGCAAATTATATGTGTTCACATTATCTTTTATATGAAACGCAAATCTATTTTGCCAGATAGGGATAACTTGTTGATTTTTCAATTTATTGCGCTCACGATGTTTATGCACAGATTTGTATTTCACAAAAATTTCATCAAACTTTCATCTTAAAAAGAGTATGGACAATTATCATTTCAGCACGATGAATAAATGAGAAAGTGCGCGATGAGGCCAGGATTGACTTCATTTTTTAAATTGATCGCTTGTGTATTGATATATCTTAGATTTAGTACCCAGGGATTGGCCGGCGCTTTTGAAGATGCCCGGGGTGGAAATGTCTGGGCTCAGTTTGTGTTGACCAGAATGTACTATTCAGGTGAGGCTGTTGAACAAGGTGAGGGTAAAGACACTTATTGGCTTCAAAAGTTCGAGGAGCCGGTTGATGGCGATCAAAATCGGTTTTATGTGGCAACCATAGATATCTGGCAAGAATTTGAAGCGCTCAAAACCCTGAATGGCCAGTCGTATATGGATGCGCGCGACAGGCTGCTTGCACAGCCGGATATTGATCAGCGGTTGCACCCCTACTTATCCTCTGGTGATTGGCAGGACTACTTTCAGGCCAAAATACTGTATGGCTGGTTACACGACGGAGATTTTTACCGTGAATTTTTACGTGAAATCAACAGTGATGAATTTGAGGCCGAAGTAAGGCGATGGAGGCCAACGATATTGGGCGCTGACGTTGTCTATAACAGGTATGGTCATGCGGCTCGTTACGAATATAAAGAAACGATCAATCCATTGTGTTTGGAATATCTGTTAAAAATGGATGAAGAGGGAGGGTATCCTGGGTTATTCTCTAAAATGCTGTACGCGGCTCCTGATCCAGATGATATTGACATGGCGATGTCTTTGCTGATCAGTACTGACGATGAGCGCATTAAAAGCGTGATGTTTGGATATCTGGCACGAATGCCCAGGCAAGACCTAGCACCTCAGCTTGAAGTACTCGAAACATTCATTGAAAACCTGAAAACCAGGATTGCCATTGCTGATGATGCCCAAGAGCTTGTGATCCAACGCAGAGAATTAATGCTCATGTTGCGTGAACTGCAGTTAAGATAAATTCAGAAATCATTTAAGAATTTAGTCAATGAAGCAAAAATCAATCTTGTTTATAAAACTCATTATGTGTCTGGCAGTGTACCTTGGACTCAGTGGCCAGGTATCGGCGGGTGTTCTTGAAAATGCGCAAAAGGGGTTGCCTGATGCACAGTATGAACTGGGCAATGAGTATTATTTTGGGAGAGATGCTGAACAGGATTATGAAGCTGCCGCATACTGGTATTTAAAAGCAGCAGAACAGGGGCACATTGGTTCTCAATGCCAATTAGGAATGATGCACTTGTATGGTTATCTTGACGGAGCCAATGACAATATGGCTGCCAAATGGTTTTTCAATGCGGCAGAACAGGGGGATGCAGAATCGCAGTACCAGTTGGGGAAAATGTATTTACGTGGTCAGATTGTTGAAAAGGGTGATCAGACTGCCGCTAAATGGATAACAGATGCAGCCAGACAGGGGCATACAGCAGCTCAAGTGCTGTTAGGCGATATGTATTGCGATGGATGGGGCGTTAAGCAAAGTTACGAAGAAGCCAAACATTGGTATCTTGAAGCTGCGAACCAAGGGGCTTCCCAGGCTTATGGGAGATTGGCAGAGCTGTATTACAACGGCAAAGGTGTTGAGCAGAGCACCGAAAAAGGCGATTGCTGGCGTCAGAAATCTGAAGGCCAGGACCAGAGCCTTAGTCACCTGATGTATCAGTCCGTCAAGTCACAGACGTGAGGCCTGGGCATGTAACAAGCATGTAGATAGGAGCCAAATCAAGGCATGGATTTTGAGGGCTTTATTCACATCGTATGTTGGCAATGTAGCGCTGTTTTTTGCATGAAATGTGATGGTAATGCCTATTCAAGAAAGATTAACTCCTGTCCTTTTCATTACAAGAGAAGGTCGTGTTTTGAATATGGCTCAACGCATTGGACTGGGGCGTTTTGCCATCAGTAGGTGCCGTTGCAGCTTTTTTATAACAGATGCGCTGCTCAGGTAATCACATGCATAACACCCGAAGTAGACCTATGTGAAAGTGTTTTAAAATTATAACCATATGATTTTAAATAAATAAATCATTTCATCAAATCTTCATAAAAGCATCATCAAACGTTCATAAACCTGTTTCATCAAACTTTCTTCAAACGTTCATTTTTTTGATGCCCTGAGCATTTATCGTTGGGGCATTCAATTTTAGCCGGGCCGGTTTGATCGCCTGACCTGGTCATGAACCTTACAGGAGAAAAGCAGTGATAGGGCACAAGCAGGGGTTGAACCATTATTTTCGGGTTTTGTGGAATGACGGTTTGCAATGCTGGGTTGCTGCACCCGAGAAGGCCAAAGGCAAGCATAAATCATCAAAAGCCAATGTAAAAACGACGGCACTTGCTGCGGCTTTTATGTTGGGTTCATTGGCTGCTGCTTCTACGATGGCACAGACAACGGTGGTAGAAAACTTATATTATGATTCTACAGGGATCTACTGGCAACGTGTAAATACACCGTATCTGGTGACTGATCAGGGAGCAAATACCCCAACCATAGGGGTAGAATTGTCATCTGCAGGTGTCATTTTTGATGCTCCACTGTCGGTTATAAGAGAAAAAACCGTACCGGCGGTATATGTGCATAGTGATTCGAATTTGACAGTTAACGATACCTTCAATGTGCGTAGCGCAGGTGATGCATTGCTGGTTGGTGGCAATGGCACAAAGGGAACCGTCTATGTGAATTCGGCTGGCCCGATCGAAGTGGTGGCTGAACGAGGTTACGGAATATGGGCACAGGATGAGTCTATCGTATCCTTAAGGAACACCGATAATGCTACCGGAATTTCAATCACCTCAAACGAAGCCGCTGCAATTGCTGCAACAGGCGGTTCACGCGTCACTTTGAATAGCGCTAATAATCAGATTTATACATCGGAATCTCATGCTGTTGTTGCAGGTGATGCTAATTCAAATGGTGGTGTTTACATTTATGGGGCCACGTCTATCAGAACGGATGGAAATGGCGCCTTCGGGATATTGGCTTATCGGAATAGTCAGATAAGAGTGGATGGTAACCTGTTTATAGAGACTGCTGGAGACGGTGCATATGGCATTGCTGCCCATGGTCTGGGGATAGGTGGGGCAAATGATGTTAATGGAAATTTAATAAGTGTCAATACGTATGGCGATTGGGCTTATGGTGCATCAGTTTCAGGGGACTCGGGGTTATTCTTCCATGGTGCTAGCAGTCTCATCACAACCTATGGTATCGGATCACATGGCGTTGTTGCGGGCGATCCTGTAGATGGAGGGCTTCTTAGCACTACTAATGGTTCATTTGGTAATACCAGTCTGCTTGAAATCACCACCTATGGAGATTATGCGATAGGTATTCTCAGCATAAATCGTGGGCAAGTATTAGCTCATGGGCCAATACAGGTGAATACGTCAGGGTATGCTGCACATGGTATTAGTGCAATTGGAGGAGATGCTGGTTATAGCTATGTATCAATGTTCTCTGACGAGGCTACGAGTCTTCACATTCAAACGACTGGAGATGATGCCGTTGGCATTCAGGTTCAGGATGGTAGTTGGCTGTCTCTTAAAAATGAAGTCAGCATTGTGACACAGGGTAGCGGTGCACATGGCTTAGAGCTGAGTGCAGCTCACATGAGGTCGGAAAGTTATCGAGGCTCATTGTCGATGGAAATTGAAACGGCACAAGCGGATGCGGTGGGGATTTATGTGGGCAATGGCAGTACCATGAGTGTCAATGAAGCGAATACTAGTACCAGAGTAACTGCTGCTGGTGGTGCCAATGCCATTCGTTATGATGGCAGCAATAACAGGGTGTTGCTCAACAATGCCACGTTATCGAACGCAGACAGCGCTGTTAACGCCCTGCTGCACAGCGACGACATCAGTAACACCTTAACGCTTACCAACAGTACGGCACTGACGGCCGGTGAGCTGATCAGCGGCAGCGCGATGACGTTGAACGCTGACAATACGCAACTGGCAGGCTCTGTGAACAATGCCGGCATCATGCGCCTGAACAACGCTTCTTCCTGGGATATGCACCGCAGCTCGGCACTGGATACGCTGGAGGTAAGCGCAGACAGCCGTGTGAATCTGCGCTCCAGTACGCCGGGGGCTTACAACACACTGGCGGTCAATACACTGGATGGCACGGGCGGAACTTTTCTGATGAATGTGGACATGGGTGCCCGGCGGGGTGATTTACTGACTGCACATGAGATTATGGGTAACACTTATGTGCTGGATATTGCGAATAACGGCGCAGCAGTGACCAATGGCACCGAGGTATTAACCGTGGTTCAGGCAAATGCAAATGGTGCCAGCCACAGCCTGGCCAACCCGGTGGAGGCCGGGGGCTATGTCTACAACCTGCGCCAGCAGCAGGGCAGCAACAATTATGAGCTGTATGGCCCGGTTGAGTATGTGGCACCTAGCCCTGAGCCCCCAGGCATTACCACGACTGCCAATGCGGCAGCCAGCACGCTGAAAACGGGGTATCTGCTCACCTATGTGGATACCCAGACTCTATTGCAACGCATGGGAGAGTTGCGCAACACGCCTGGACATCAAGGCGACTTCTGGGTGCGCGGATTTACCGGGACGTTGGATTCTTTCGGGAGCGGCAAGCTCAGCGGCTTTGAGATGGATTATGACGGTATGCAGGCCGGCATTGACAGGCAGTTTGATCTGGCATCGGGTAAATTGTATGTGGGGGTTATGGGCGGGTACACGCATGGTTCGCCCGGCTATGACAACAATGCAGGTTCCGGTACCGTTAAAGGAACCCATGCAGGTGCATATGGCACTTACCGGCATGAAGGCACAGGCATTTATGTTGACGGTATCATCAAATACAATCGTCTGAAACATGAGTTCAGCGTACGGGATACGGCGGGTGCTGGTGTAACCGGCAGCGGAACCAGCCATGGGTACACGGTTTCAGTAGAAGCCGGGAAACGTTTTCACCCGATAGCCACTACTCCTGCATTCTATCTGGAGCCGCAAGTGCAGTTGAGCTACAACCGCCAGAGCGGTACAGACATTTACGCGAGTAACGGTTTGCACGTGAACATGGATAACTACAGCTCTGTACAGGGGCGTACCAGTCTGATCATCGGCTACCGGATTGATGACGAAAAGAACCCGGTTGATCTGTACGCCAAAACGGGATACACGCGTGAATTCAGGGACAACAGCGCGTATTATCTGAACGGCTCAAGGGAAACCAATGAGTTTGGCGGCGGCTGGGTAGATTTGGGGCTGGGCGTGTCGGCGACGATCAATAACCGTCACCATATTTTCGGGGAGTTTAATTTTTCCCAAGGATCGCAGTTTGACCGCAGACAGTTCAATCTGGGGTATCGCTACCAGTTCTGATCAGTTCGGGGGAGGGAGATTTTTTTCAGACTGAGCTTTTGCAGCTTGGTCTGCTATCAGAGAGATTAAAAATAATAAACAGGAGATGATGCTATGGATTTGGATGATCAGGTTCGTGCGGGTTTTTTAGAGGATGCTCAGGAGATTATTCAGGGGATATATCCTGAACTGGAAAAACTGTTTTTCAATTTATCTGATCATGAAGCTTTGGCAACGGTTGTACGTCGCTTTCGTGATCTGAAGGGCGGAGCCCTGGTTGTTGGTCAGGATGAGTTCGGGCTGGCTGCGATGGCTTGTCAGCAATGCTTTGAAGAATGGCTCACGGAATATGGAATGGCCTGTAAGGAACTGGTCAGTTTTGGTAGATGGGCTTTATGCAGCTTTGAGCGCTGGATTCATGACTTATGGCTCAATACTGCAGAAGGCTGGAATGCTTCAGAATTTACGGTAAAAGCCAGGGCTATAAAGCCGGAGGCATAAAAGGAGAGGTTTGAGCGCAAAAGCATTGGATAAAAGAGTAGCATGGTGAAAAAAGTTGTTGCAGCGCTGGCTGCTGGTATGGTTATGCTGTTGCTGAGCGGGTGTGGCGATGCACGGTATTTTGCGCTTGATAACCCGACTGCAGATGCCATAGAGGTTAAGGTGGATGGTACTCTTTATGTGATCCCTGCGAAAAGTGAGATACGTATTGGACTACAACCCGGAAGCCATCGCTTGATCAGCGAGGCTGTTGGTGAAGTTGAATTTCATGTGTACCCGACCAAAGATGCCGGGGGCATCATCAACCCAACATTGAGTATTTATATTAAAGTCGATGAGGTTTACCGGCCAAGAGCAGGGGGGGCTATGCAAAGACCGCCAGTGAGCCGCATTGAAGTGAATGGAGTATCTTTTGAAGGCAGCTTCACACGTTATGACAGTTTCTATATATTACCGGATTGGACGTATGGGGTGCATGAAAATTTTCCCGGCTATGTAGCGTCTGCAACAGCGGGACCTGTTGTCAGCAAGGTGTTCAGCTGCGATGATTTCATTGCCTATTATGAGCAAAAGTACAATGTGTCAGGCTATTATGAAAATAATCTGAAAAGGCCGGAAGCAATAGATATCAGGGCATCTTTGCCACCTGAAATTCCTGAGTTTGATCACCCTGAAATACAGGCAGCTACTCAGGCGCTACGGAACCTGGCGCATGACTATATTTCAACAATTGAACCTCAAGAACAGCAGCGTTTACTGGATATGTGGTATGAAGCCAGTTATCAACTGGCTCAGTATGATGCAAAAAATGGTCATCGTCTGACAGAGGATGAACGCAGACAACTGAGTGAATTCAGGACGGCAATCCGGCAGGTCAGAAGTATGCCTTTGTTGTTGATTCGTGTGATTAAACCTGCGGGTGATATGGCATGATGAAATCAGTGCTTCTAAATTGGCCGCGTCAGAGAATGGAGGTTGAAAATCTCCATTTTCGTGGTGTTTACCAGTGGCATATTGAGATATGGGGAGCAGGAAAGGTATGTGTTGTGATATTTCTGGTCTGGTTTTTACAGATATGGCCTGGTGCAGATGCTCAAGAAATGAAATCGGAGCCACAGTTTTTTCTGTCTCAATTTGATATATCGAATAGTTACAGGGTTTCCCATTATCTGTCTGCAACGATGCTCAATGAGCAGCAAAAAGGGATGTTGACAGATTTTTATATCTGGGTGCTCAAGCAAGTGAGAAAGAATTATGGGGGCAGGCTGTAAAAGCATATGGTGAAAGTGTTTTAATCTGGCCATCTCCGGAAATTTTGTATTTATATATTGATGCCAGGCTTAAGGAAGGAGCTTCAGTGCGCAGGACGAATGGACCGGTATCTCAGCTTGATTGGGATATAAGGGTGCTTTCCTATGTCAATCATTGTTATGATTCACTGATTGCAGCTAACCGTGTGACAAAAAGCATGACACCGCAGCAACTGTTGTCTCTTATGGGAGAGAAATTCTGTATTCAATATTTCCTGAATACTTTGGCAAAGGATCTTCAATGCCTGCCAGTTAAAGATTATTTGGCACGGAGTTAAAAAGTGGCCAACATTAAGTACCGTCTTTGTAACTTATTGAATGCAACGGATATATGTCTTTTAAAATAGACAGTATATTTTGCCATTGGTATTTTTCTTGCCCTGTCTGGAGCGGGCAAAAGGTTTGTTAACTGTTTGTAATTGATATGCAACCTAAAACAAAGAAACAATTTTTTTTGCTGGCCATTGTTATATATGTATTTTGTGCCTGTTCGTTGATCTATTTTTTAGTTCAAAGAATTGATAAACAGTATATAGACCAGGCACAGAATTCTCTTGGAGATACTGCAAAACTGATTGCAGCATTAATCAAACCGCATGGCGGGGATGGGATGAGAGGGGGCTCATATATCCGCGATACATTGGAAGACCAACTGCTTTACATGCGCTCTCCTGAAAATAGCACCGCTGATAAAGCAGAGCACCAGATTGACCTGCGTATCTATATTGTTGATAAGCAGGGGTGGCTGATATATGACAGCTGGGACCTTCCAATTGGGGAGGTCTATACACAGCAAAAAGATGTGATGCAGGCCTTAAAAGGGCAGCAAGGTGTCAGGATGGCGCAGGAAAATATCGGCGGGATTAAAGAGACGTTCATTTACGTTAGCCTTCCTCTAAGAGGAGAGTCTGGCGTTGTTGGTGCTATCGGTTTGGGCAAGCCTCTTGACAGCTGTGCGCCTTACTATGCGGGTGTGCGAGTTCAGACCTTGTTGCTTGTATTGGCCTCTGGTGTTGCTACAGCTGTTTTCTTTTTGCTGATGGTATGTTGGAGACGGCAAGGTCATATCAATGGCACTGAAACAAATGCTCCAGCCACTGTATCTACAGAGTCAAATCATTTTGCTCAAAAAACGGATGAAGAAGTATCCCCATTTCAGGAGATGGTCTCCCATGATTTGGCAGAGGATTCTAAAGAAAGTGTTTCAGAGGCAAATGATTTGGAGAATGAGGATAAAGAGGATGAAATCTCAGTAAAAGCTCAAGGGGCAATAAATAGCGATATGCCTTTTGAATACTATCCCCAGCGGATGCAGATCAAATTCTATGGAGTCAGTCTTGATCTGTCACGCTATGAATATAAACTCTTGTCTACTTTCATTGAAAATCCAGCGCAGGTTTTTACCAGAGATGAATTGCTGGATATGGTGTGGGGACAAGATAGTGAAAATTTGGATAGAACGGTTGATGCGCACATTAAAACGTTGAGGGCCAAACTGAAGGCTGTTGCCCCTGATGTTCAGGTTATTCGTACGGTGCGGGGTTTTGGTTATGCCTTGAATGACGAATGGCCATGATCGGCTGAAATCCTGATGGGCAGGGCAGTGAATATGACGGCTGGCAGTTTGAAGCGGTATCTTTTAATCGCAGTTGCAACAAACAAACCTGCAAATATGTTCAGCGGGCAAGCGTAATGATTTTGCCCGTGTAATGCCGGTGCAGCAGATTCATAATGAATTGAAGTTCGTCTGCGGAGCAGTTTGATTTTTTGATGAAATGGCCGTGAGCGGCGCTTACAAAAAGGATCAGAAACTGTGGCGTATCCATCACCTTGACAATGGCGGGCCACTGATAATATCCCTTCACATATTCTTTTTCTGTATAAAGTCCTTCGTCGCTGAACGTGATGGTTGCAGGACTGAGGTACGTACTATTGTCTGGATTTTTCACGGTCATCCGCGTGACGGATTGAGGATAGGTTTTTATTCTGATGAAAAAAATGACAAGGATTGCCAGAAATACGATCGGCCAAAACATATGTTTCAGAAAATACGGCAACGAGGAATGTGTTGAGAAGTAGTGTTCATATGTTTGATGGTATTCAAGCCATGTATAGCTGAACCATGCGGTGGCAAGAATGAACAGGGCAAATATGATCCCAATGGTATTACGGTATTTTTTACCAACGGTGTGATTGATAACGGTGCGGTTAATCGCAAGCCAGTCCTGCTCATTGAGCTGATTGTTGATGGTAACGCTGGATTGGCTGTTGTCCACAAAGATTCCTTGCCTACTGATCAAAATAGAAATTTGAAGCTGTATTTTATATGAATTATTTTTTGATCAATTCTGAAACGCAGTATCCAGTGTTTCGCTGCGCTGAATGTGGCTTTTGTTCGGAATGGGGTTGAGCAAGAACGTATTCAATTCGTTACGCTTGCCCATCAAATGCAACAAAGAAACGCAACAAAGAGCAATCGGAGTCGGCCCCAGAGTAGCGCATGGACGTATCAAAACATCTTCATGCGCTTTTGGGGCTGTTATGGCTGAGTTAACGAATACAGTTCATGCTGGATTCCATATAGCCCCAAATTGGGCCGATTGGGTCGGAGGCATTGTTAGGCATTGTTGGTAGCTTAAAGGCCACCATGCGAGATGTATCTTCGCACAACCCACTTTTCAGCTTCCACCACAAAGAATATGGCAACTCCGATAGCCAGCGTTATGCCCCAGTAGTACAGCGAAATGGGCGTTGTGCCAAACACATGGTTGAGTACCGGCACATAGATAATCGCCAGTTGCAGCAGCAGCAAGATGCCTGAAACAATCCACAGCCCTTTGTTTTGCAGCATGCTTTTATCGAGAGAGAAACTGGCTTGCGTACGGCAGTTGAACATATATGCCCATTGCGCAGTGACCAGTGTTTGTAGCAGCACAGTGCGAATGTATTCAACAGAATAGTTTTTATTCACCAGATAGGCTTCTAATAAAAATGCTGCAACCGCTACCAGCAAGCCTACAAATGCAATGCGCCATACGGCATACAAGTCGAGCAGCGGCTTTTGGGGATTGCGCGGTGGCCGGTCCATGATGTTTTTTTCTGCCAGTTCTGATGCCAGGCCAAACGACAAGGTGGTTGATGTCGCCATGTTCATCCACAGGATTTGCAGGGGTGTCAGTGGTATGGCCAGCCCGAGCAGAATGGCAATGACAATCAACAGCCCTTGCGCAAGGTTGGTGGGCAGTACAAACAGAATGGTTTTTTTCAGGTTGTCATAGACACGGCGTCCTTCCCTGACGGCGTTGGCAATCGTTGCAAAATTGTCGTCTACCAGCACCATGTCTGCGGCTTCTTTGGTCACTTCGGTGCCTTTGATGCCCATTGCGATGCCTACCTCTGCCTGTTTAAGCGCGGGAGCATCGTTAACACCGTCACCCGTCATTGCCACAATGGCGCCTGTGCTTTGCAGCGCTTTGACCAGGCGCAGCTTATGCTCAGGGCTGGTCCGGGCAAAAATATCATATCGCTGCGCAATTGCCGGCAGTTCATCATCGCTGACATGCTCCAGCTCACTGCCGGTAATGGCGTCTTTGCCATTGCCGATATTGAGCCTTGCGCCTATTGCCATGGCGGTTTGCTGGTGGTCCCCGGTAATCATTTTGACCCGGATGCCTGCAGCCTGGCATTGTGCAATGGCTTCAATGGCTTCAGGACGCGGCGGGTCCATAATGCCTGCCAGCCCCAGAAAAACCAGTCCGGATTCCACATCTGTATGGTCCAGCGTCTGCTGGTTGCTGCGTGAATCGGGTTTGTAGGCTGCGGCAAGCATGCGCAACCCCTGGCTGGCGTATGCCTCAATCTGCTGTTCCCAGTAGCCCTGATCGAATGCCTGTGCCCCCTGAGCCGTCAATTGCTGATGGCAGAGTTTAAACAGCACGTCAGGTGCGCCTGTGACAAAGATATAGCGTTGGTCGGCCACCTGGTTTGACGTTGCCATGTACTTGTAGCGGGAGTCAAACGGGATTTTTCCTGTTCTTTGTGCATGTGCGGTCTGTATGCCTGATTTTGTTGCCAGCACTTTCAGCGCACCTTCTGTTGGTCCGCCGGTCACCTGCCAATGCCCCATGTCATTTTGGGTCAATTGACTGTCATTGCACAGCATCACAGCAGTCAGAAACTGGGAGAGTACGGGCAAAGTGGCCAGGTCCACAGGCTGTCTGTCAGTTTCAGCAATAATTTGCCCTACAGGTGTGTAGCCATCGCCTGTCACATCATAAGCAGTGCCTGCCAGAATGACTTTCTGCGCAACCATTTCGTTCATGGTCAATGTGCCTGTTTTGTCAGAGCAGATGACTGTGAGTGCGCCTAAAGTTTCCACGGTGGGGAGCTTGCGGATAATCGCCTGTTTACGGGCAATGGTCTGAACGCCCAGAGACAAAATGATGGATATGATTGCGGGCAGGCCTTCGGGCACCGAAGCCACTGCCAGGCTGATGAGGGCAAGGGCCAGCTCGCCCATTGGCATATGCCGGATAAAAAAGCCGATGACAAACAGCACAGCCATCATGACCAGGAGCACGATGAAGATGTTTTTGCCCAGTTTGTCAATTTGTTCCAGCAGGGGCGTTCTGTGCCCCTGTATGTCATTCATCATCTGGTTGATGTGGCCCAACTGAGAGTTGGCGCCTGTCGCCACAACTATGCCATAGGCCGTGCCGGCGCTGACCGTGGTGCCTGAGAATGCCATGTTAATCTGGTCGCCCAGCAAGGCTTCCTGTTCCAGACGGTAGGTCTGTTTTTCGATGACGGTGGATTCTCCCGTCAGAATGGCTTCTTCAACCTGCAGTGCATGCACTTCAAACAGGCGTATGTCAGCCGGTATTTTTGCTCCGGGCTTTAAGAAGACGATGTCCCCGGGCACGATGGCCGATGCATCAATGTCCTGCTTGTTGCCATCCCGGATGACCGTGGCGGTGCTGGACAGCATGCCCTGAATGCCTTTGAGTGATTTTTCTGCGCTGTTTTCCTGAATAAAGCCAATCAGCGCATTAACAATTGTCACACCGAGAATGACAAAGGTATCGACCCAATGCCCCATGAAGGCGGTTATAAGAGCCGCAGCAAGCAGGATATAAATCAGGACATCATTGAAATGCGCGATGAACCGCAACCAGGCAGGCTTTTGTTTGGTTTGAGGCAGCGTATTGGGCCCGTATTCTGCCAGCCTTTGTTCACATTGCGCCTGAGTCAGGCCGTCTTTGGTGGAGCTGTCGAGCTGCTTGATAACCTCTTGACTATCCAGCAGGTACCAGTTGTGTTCAGATTTTTTTTCAGTCATTTGGCTCACCGTATCACCTTTGTAAGGAACTCGGATGGCATCTTGTCAAAGCTGGCATCTGTTTGATGCCCAGATGAATATATAGATATAGAGCTACTTAACTGAACAGTGTATGGGAAGCATATTACCCATACTTGCAAAATTCCTTTAATGCGCTTTTGCAGTGGAGTGTCCGATCTGTCCGCTTAATGAAGAATGACTAAAAGCGGTTCATTGCTGCAAGGCAAGCATTGAGGAATAGGGGCGGTATTCAGATTAATGAAAATGGGTGTGAATTTATGAATCTGACTCATAAGTTTATGCATTAATCTCCCTCTAATCAGCACATTATTTATCTGGTACATTCGCAGATGAAGTGCATAATGCCATGGATATATGTTGTGCCTTTAGGCTTGTACTTGTGTTCCTAAAGTGTTCCTAAAATTGTATCTGTGGTTAATGGCATTGTGGTTCGGGTACAGTGGCCTGGGCTCTGCCGGCAGTTTCTGTTGAGTTTTTGGGCGAAAAGCCTGTATCGAGAGATATGGCAGAAATTGTGTGAAAAGGGTTGAAGTGCAAACTGAGATACCCATTGTGATATGAATGGAGAAAAATCAATGACAATGAATGTACTTGGATATGCGGCAAAAAGTGCCAAAGCGCATCTGGAACCATACCGTTTTGAACGGCGTGATGCACGCCCTGATGATGTTGTGATTGAGATCCTTTACTGCGGCGTGTGCCATTCTGACCTGCACCATGTGAATGGCGACTGGAAAACGAATTACCCCGTTGTGCCCGGGCACGAGATTATCGGCCGTGTCATCAGTGTCGGTCAGAATGTCACCCGCTTTAAAGCGGGGGATCGTGTCGGTGTTGGCTGTATGGTGGATTCGTGCCAGCACTGCAAGCCATGCAAACTCGGGCTTGAGCAATACTGCGAAGAGGGCAGTACGCTGACTTACAACGACACAGACCGCCATGACCAGCGGCCCACCTTCGGTGGTTATTCTGAAAAGATTGTGGTATCAGACAAGTTTGTGCTCAGAATTCCGGACGGGCTGGATTTGAAAGGTGCTGCCCCCCTGCTGTGTGCAGGTATTACCACCTGGTCTCCGCTGAAGCATTGGCAAGTCAAGGAGGGCAGCCATGTGGCGGTTGTCGGGCTTGGCGGGCTTGGTCATATGGCGATCAAGCTGGCCAAAGGGCTTGGTGCCCGTGTGACGCTGTTCACACGCTCCACAGGGAAAGAGGCCGATGCTCGCCGTTTGGGGGCAGATGAGGTGATCATCTCGACTGACAAAGACCAGATGGCTGCGGTTAAAGGCCGGTTTGACCTGATTGTGGATACAGTGCCTTACGCACATGATCTGAACCCCTACATCCCGACGTTGTCTCTGAGCGGTACTTTGGTTTTGGTCGGTTTTCTGGGGGAATTGCAACCGGCGGTGGATTCATCGGCTTTGGTTACGGGGCGAAAATCTGTAGCAGGCTCGATGATCGGCGGCATTGCCGAAACACAGGAGATGCTCGATTTCTGCGGTAAGCATGGCATCACGTCCGATGTGGAAATGATCAACATGCAGGATATTGATAAAGCCTATGCGCGCATGCTGAAGAGCGATGTGAAATACCGCTTTGTTATTGACATGGCCTCATTGCAGAAAAAATAAACTGTTTCTATAGATCCCTGTCCTGACTGTTGATGATTAAGCAGTATCAGGACAGGGGCCGCCCTGTATCAGCAAATTGGATATTTATTTCACCAGATCAATGGTGACATTGATGTTGCCGGGCGCACGCAGCGCTTCCATCTGCCCCTCTATTTTTCCCAGAATGATCAGCCCACTGGCGTATCTGTCGCCTTTGTAAAAGATCGCCAGATTTCCCCACGGGGCGTAGTAAGCGATGTCTCCCGCTGCGGGGGTACTGCCTGATGGAGCGCCTGCCGTGGAGAGTTGATGAGGCAGGTCGCTTATTTTTTCTGTTCCGGCATAGTCCTGCAGTGTCAGTGTCAAAGGCAACAGGGAAATGAAATCCTGGCTTGCTTGGTTGTTGTTGAGCGTGGCTGTCAGCACCGTATTGCCGATGGTCAGGTTGATTTCCATGGTTTCTGTCCTTTCAGGGGTGAATTCTGCGGGTTGCCGGGTGTTTTCGGCATAGCCTGGCGAATATAAAAGCATGCCGGTCAGCATCAAAATGGCAATCCTGTTCATCTGATTCTCCTGTTTGATTCATGCATGCCGTACCATGGCAAAACCGACCATAACCAACCAGAGCTGACCAAAGTTGGTTATGACCGATGGCCCTGATTATTTTCGGCCTGCCAGTACGGTGTCAAGTACACCGGCACCGGCCGCAGCCTCTTGCTGGCCGACTGAGGACTCGATGATCGACAAAACCTGCCTGAGCTGGGGCTCTGTCAGACCAACATGCATACCGATGTTCATGTGGGACTGCATCATTGGTTCAACACCACCCAGGCTGACCAGTGCGGCAATGGTTGCAAGCTCCCTGTCCTGGTAGTTCAGGATATCACGCTCAAAAATATCTGCAAACAGGTGCTCTTTGAGAAAAACATCAATTTCAGGGCTGAATGCACCAAAACCACTTGTCTGGCCTGTGTCTGTGCGGCCGGTCAGGGTTTCCAGTATTTCTTTGCCTCTGGTGTATTTATCGCGTGTGTCGGTAATCGGGGATGCCTGCGGTCCCTGATGGTCATGGATGTTTTGTGCTTTCCGTTCATCCAGTACAGCGATCAGTGTGTTGATGCCCATCAGGCTTCGTGGAAAGCCGCAATAAGCATACATCTGCACCAGCACCTCTTTGGTTTCGCCGACGGTTAACCCGGCATCCAGCCCTTCATTCAGGGCTGTTTTCAGGTTTGGTATATCTCCTTTGGCCGTCAGCGCGGCAATGCGCACAATGTGCTGCTGTCTGGTACTGAGGCCTGATTCTTCATGCTGCATGTTCTGCGCTCCTGAAACGTGGATGAAACCAAACATGAAAATGCTGATGGCTGAAAAAATGGAAATGAATTGTTTTTTCATGCGCCTTACTTTCTGTATTGTTCGTCACTGACTTTTTCCATCCATTCAACATTTTTGCCATCAAGGTCGCCCGTGATGGCCAGGTGCGTCATGGCCGTGGTGGGGCTTGCGCCGTGCCAGTGCTTTACGCCCGGCGGGCATGTAACGACATCGCCCGGGTGAATTTCTTTGATGGGGCCACCCCATTCCTGCGTCCATCCCGTGCCGGCCGTCACAACCAGTGTTTGCCCTGCAGGATGGGTATGCCATGCAGAGCGGGCACCTGGTTCAAATGTGACATAAGCGCCGGATACATTGGTTGCTGGGTTCACTGCAAAAAGAGGGTCGACGCGCACGTTGCCGGTGAAATAGTCTGCCGGCCCTTTGGCCGATGGACGCGAGCCATTCTGGCTGATTGATGTCTGCAAATGATCTCTGGCCGTTGTATCCGAGCCTGAAGCCGGGTTTGCAATGGCATTGGCTGAGGCCAGTAATGAGATGGATGTTGCGGCGGTGATGAAGGGGTTCATTTTTATTCCTTTCGGCAAAGGGTGGATTTAACACAGATCACATGAATCGACGCCTGACGTTCTATCGGATAGGTTCCGGATGGCCTTTGTTTGAAGATGACGGCCGGGTATGGATTCCAGCTTGTGGTGCTGCCAGATTAAAGTACGGGTTCGCTGTGAACTGCTTTTGACGCTTTCATTTTATCTGCTGTGATACAGATGATTAGATGGTATATTTCGTATAGATATATGAACTAAATTCATGAATGGCACACGAAAACTTCAATGACCTGCTTGCTTTTTTAACGGTGGCAAAAGAGCGGAGTTTTACCAAAGCGGCTTCGCAACTGGGGGTTTCCCAGTCGGCATTGAGCCATACTGTCCGCTCGCTTGAGGAGCGGCTGGGTATCCGGCTGCTGACCCGTACCACACGCAGTGTTGCGCCTACGGAAGCCGGGGAGCGCCTCTTTTTAAGCATAGGCCCCCGCTTTGAAGAGATTGAGGCCGAGTTGTCCGCCTTGAGTGAACTGCGTGAAAAGCCTGCGGGTAACATCCGCATTACGGCAGTGGAATACGCGGTGGACACTATTTTATGGCCGGTGCTGATGGATTTTTTACCGGCTTATCCCGATGTCAAGGTGGAGGTCAATATCGACTATGGAATGACCGATATTGTGGCCGAGCGCTATGATGCAGGCATCCGCCTGGGTGAGCAGGTGGCCAGCGGCATGATTGCCGTGCGCATTGGCCCGGATACGCGTATGGCCGTTGTCGGGGCACCAGCGTATTTTCGCGGGCAGCCTCCGCCAGTTGTGCCGCAAGACCTGACCCGGCATGAATGCATCAACCTGCGTTTGCCGACCTATGGCGGCCTGTATGCATGGGAGTTTGGGAAAAACGGCCATGAACTCCGGGTGCGTGTTGAAGGGCGGCTGGTTTTCAATAAAACGGCGCATATGCTCAATGCTGCACTGGCCGGATTCGGGCTGGCCTATGTGCCTGAGGGGCTGGCACAAACCTATGTGGCAAAAGGGCAGCTCAACCGTGTGCTTGAGGACTGGTGCGAGCCATTTTCCGGGTATCACCTCTATTACCCCAACCGCCGCCAGGCGTCACCGGCGTTTGCCTTGCTGGTGGATGCACTGCGCTATCGGGGGTGATATAACGGGCGTGCCGCAGGTTCATGCGGATGGCTGCCACACATATACATGAATATACATGAACCAGCCCAGTTCAGTTGTTTTTAAAAAACGCCAGCAAGTCAGGGTATAACATATCCTGGTTCACAATATAACTGTCGTGCTCATGGCCCTGCATGATTTTCAGTTGCGCATCAGGCAGCGCGTTGACAAGGTCGCGGTACAGGTCAGGACGGTAGATATCGTTTTCCGCCGCGATCAGCAGTGTCGGGATGTTGACGCTTCTGACATCATCCAGTTCGATATCAGGTTGCTCCAACATCAGCCTGAACAGCGGGTCTTTTGTTTTTTCATAAGTGTCTTTAACGTACTGGTAGCTTTCCGGCGTAAAGTCATCCGGTTTCAGGTTCACGCCCAGAAGCGCCATTTTGTGAATGCTCTCGGGGTGTTTCATCGCCAGCATCAGGCTGATGATGGCCCCATCACTGAACCCGATGATGTTGGCCGGCCCCAGCTCAAGTGCCCGGATGAAGGCGCTAATGTCTTCAGCCATGATTTCATACGCGTAAGTGCCTGTGTTGGAACTTTGGCCGTGATTGCGGCTGTCAATGGCGTAAACGGTAAAGTGCTGTTGCAGTTTGGCGGTGATGGCATCAAAGATGTGGTGATCTTCACCATTGCCATGCAGCATGATCAGCGGCGCTCCTGCGCCTGACTTCTCATAAAACAGTTCAATGTGATTGACTTGGGCTTTCATGACGCATACCTTTGCGATGTCTGCGGCGCGTTACAGCACTGGATAAATGAATGGCGCTCAGGTGTTAATACGTTGATCTGGAAAAATCCATATCTTTGTATTGAACGAATTTGGTTCTCTTCACAATTTTATAACCCAGCATGATGGCAAAAAACAGCGGAATGCCGACGTAAGTGGCAACCACACCGTACCAGTCGATGTTGTTTTCGGTAAAGGCTTTGTAGTTTTGCCCTAAAGTGATGATCAGGCACAGTATGAAAGCGAACACCGGGCCAAACGGGAAGCAACTGGCTTTATAGGGCAGCATGCTGGTATCCAGGCCTTGCGCGATCATGCCTTTTCTGAACCGGTAGTGACTGATGGCAATGCCCAGCCAGGCAATGAAGCCGGTCATGCCTGACATGTTGAGCAGCCACAGGTAGACCATCTGGTCTTCAAACAGCGACGTCAAAAAGCACAGCATGGCAATCAGGGTGGTGGCGATCAGGGCATTGCGCGGCACGCCTGACCTGGACAGGCGCGCAAAAATCCGCGGCGCTTTGCCTTCTCTGGCCAGTGCGTACAGCATGCGTGTCGAGGCATACAACCCGGAATTGCCGGCGGAGAGTACCGACGTCAAAATCACGGCGTTCATCACGACGGCAGCAGACAACAGCCCGGCATTTTGAAACACCAGTGTGAACGGGCTGACGCTGATATCGCCTGCCTCACTGCGCAGCAGCCGAGGGTCGGTGTACGGAATGATCAGGCTGATCACAAAGATGGACAGCACGTAAAACAGGAGGATGCGCCAGAACACCTGTTTCATGGCTTTCGGGATATTTTTTTCAGGGTCTTTGGATTCTCCGGCTGCAATGCCGATGAGCTCCGTCCCCTGAAATGAGAACCCCACAATCATCGCGACCCCGATCATCGATGAAAAGCCCCCCACGAAAGGTGCGTCCCCGATGGTCCAGTTATGCCAGCCGGTATGTTCACTGCCGCGCAGGATGCCTACGATCATCAGCAGGCCAATGCCGATGAAACACACCACGGCGATGACCTTGATCAGCGCAAACCAGAACTCTGCCTCACCAAAGCCTTTGACCGAGATGTAGTTCAGGCAGAAGATAACGCTTAAAAACAGCGCGCTCCATAACCAGCTATAGCCCGAGGACAGATCAATCCAGTAGGAAATCACCAACTGCGCAGCAACCAAGTCCACTGCAACGGTGACAGCCCAGTTGTACCAGTAGTTCCAGCCAATTGCAAAACCGAACGCTTCATCGACATAACGGGAGCCATAGGTCGAAAAGGTACCTGAAACCGGCAGGTAGGCAGCAAGCTCACCCAGGCTGGTCATCAGAAAGTAAACCATGACACCGATGATGATGTATGAAAGAAGAGCCCCTGCAGGCCCTGCGTTGGCAACTGTTGCGCCGGAGGCAACAAACAGCCCGGTTCCAATCGATCCGCCAATGGCGATCATGGTCAGGTGGCGTGCTTTAAGATCTCGTTTCAGCATTGTTATTGAATAAAAATGGCTGCTGGGTTAGAGAACCATGGTGCAATGGTGTGCGCAGTGTTGTCTACTTTGTTGGTATACGACATCTGTAACGGCAGCGCTGTTATTGAGTTGCCGCAGTATATTGCACTTTTGGTGTTTTGGCCTGTTGGCCGGTGTATAGCTTCGTAAAACAAGAAAGTAAGATAAGCCTTTAAAGGGGGTGCCGACCAGTTGTTTCGGGTGATGCGGGGTGGCGGTTATGAATCCATAAAAAGCTCAATATGTTATAACGTGCCATACCTGATAATTGCCGGGGCATATACTGGAGGGCATTTTGCGTAAATTGGCACTGGTTTTCGGAATACTGGGATGTTTGTTATTTGGTACATTATTCGCGCTGTCCTATGCGAAACCTACATTTGTGGAGCAGACCACCAAGGATGCCATTCGTTATCGGCTGCAGACGCTGACACAGGGGAAAATCGACTCACTGGATGATCATGTTCTGATCGGCCATGCACGGAGCTTGCTGGGGAGTCAGGCCGGTGAGCTGGAGCGGTTAAAACAACTGCTGGCAGACAAGCTGCCCGAAAAACTGGCGGCTGTGATTGCGCAAATGCGCAACCTGGACTGTGAGTGCCGCCGGATCACCGAGGAGCGAATCAGAGACAGCATGAACTGGCGTATCGCAAGCCTTACGCAGATGCAGCAGCAACTGACCTCTTTTATTCAGGTGAAATATATGGATACGGTAGCGCAGCTGACGCGGGAGTTTCGTATTTTTACCGGCTCCAATGGAATTGTCTTTTTTCTGCTGGTTGTGGCAGCGCTGGTGCAGCGCAGAGCGAAAGTTCAGTTGATATTACCTGTCGCTGTTTTGGTTGTGGCAACAGGCATTGCCGCTTATTTGTATTTATTCCAGCAAAACTGGCTGCATACCATTCTGTTCAGTAGCTATGTAGGTTGGTTTTACCTGGTTTATATCGGGATTGTTTTTGCGCTTTTATGCGATATTATTTTCAACCGCTGCAGAATCATCAATGGAATTCTATCAAGCATTCACATTGAAGTATCTCCATGTTGACCGCGTGTACCGATACCAGAGCACTGTGTTTGAGCCTGCAGGCACAGAATTGACAACATATACAAACTATACAAAAGGGGAAAGCCGATGAAACCGTATTTTGTAAAGCTGGCACTGATCGCCGGCTGTTTAGGCGCAGCAGTATCTGCCAGCGCAGATGAAAAGGCCTCGTTTGTATTGCCAAGCGGTGCCTCGGTGGAAATTGTGGAGGCTGATTTTGACCGCAGCAGGTTTGAGGTGACCGGTTGCGATGGTCAAAGTGACGTTTGTCTGATCAACGGGCGTATCCCGTTTGGTGTGGATGGAAGTGTGCCCGGTTCTTATGTGAAGAGTATCCGTATCACCCACCAGGGCCAAACGCATGAGCTGGATGTCTCGGATATGTATAACGCTTGGGGTGGCCGCCCGTTGCAATATGACGAGCATACCCGGTATTTTGGCGGAACCTGTTTTGACTACGCGCCTTATTGCCAGTTTCGCGGGCTGTTTTCAGATGCGGCAGGCTCATTTGTTGCCGAATGGCAGGTGAGGGGGGACGTATCTGTGCGTACAATACTGACCAATCAGGTGGATGTGGTCAATTTCATCAGCGACAACATTGACCCTCCTGAATTTGAATAAGCACGGCAAGGCAATATCGCATTGGCTGCTTGAAAAACAACAAAGTAATGGGGCAGCCATGCAATGAACGGGTCATATGATGTCATTATTTTAGGTGCCGGTGCCGCAGGGCTGATGGCTGCGGCAACTGCGGGCCACAGGGGCAGGCGTGTTCTGCTGCTTGACCATACAACCAAGCTGGCCGAAAAAATCCGCATATCCGGCGGGGGGCGCTGCAACTTTACCAATTTGCATATCCGGCCCGAATGCTATCTTTCTGCCAATCCGCACTTTTGCCGCTCGGCGCTGGCGCAGTATACCCAGCACGACTTTATTGCACTGGTTGCCCGGCACGGCATTGCCTGGCATGAAAAAACACAGGGACAACTGTTTTGCGACAATTCCAGCCAGCAGATCATTGACATGCTGGATGAGGAGTGCAGGGCTGTCCGCGTGACCCGCATGATGCAAACAGAGATCAAGTCGGTATCTCATGGTGATGGTTTTCAGGTTGAAACTTCGCGCGGGGGTTTTACCAGTGAATCGCTGGTGGTTGCCACAGGGGGGCTGGCGGTGCCTAAAATCGGTGCCACACCCTTGGGTTACCGGCTGGCAGAGCAGTTTGGCCTGAACATGCTCGCGCCCGAACCGGCACTGGTTCCGCTGACATGGCATGTGCAGGACAGCGAACGTTTTGCGCCGCTGGCAGGAACATCTCTGGAAGTGCAGGCGCGTATCGGCAAAACAGCATTTCGTGAGCAGATGCTGTTTACCCATAAAGGTATTTCGGGGCCGGCTATTTTGCAGATATCTTCCTACTGGTCACCCGGACAGAGTATTGTGCTGAACCTGCTGCCGGGGCGGGATGTCAGCGCGTTGCTCTCAGCGCCTGAGCACCACCACCAGAAACTGGCGCGGGTGCTGTCCGAGCAGGGTTGGCCACGGCGGTTTGCCGATGCCTGGCTGGCATTGCAGGGGATGCAGGACGTTTATGTCCGGGATCTATCGGCTAAAAAACAGTTGCAGTTTGCTCAAGCTGTGCAGAACTGGGCCGTGCTGCCTAACGGCACCCAGGGCTACAAACAAGCCGAAGTGACGCGTGGCGGCGTGGATACGCGGATGCTGGATTCCAAAACCATGATGGCCAAAAACATGCCCGGCCTGTTTTTTGTTGGAGAGGTGGTGGATGTGACCGGCTGGCTGGGCGGTTTTAATTTTCAGTGGGCATGGTCCAGTGGTTACGTGGCTGGCATGAATAGCTGAACTGCCGGAAAACCGTGATATCAAAATGCGCTGGCTTGTGCTGCATATGACGCACGCAGCAACAGGGGCAGGTGTGGCTTCACCATTAAAAAGCACCTTTTCCAGCAGGGGGGAATAACATTTTTTCCGGTAGGGCTATGACATGGTTGCAAGCATGGATAACATTCTAAATATTGAACTACATGCTTTGAGCGCTCTATGATGGACAAGCAGCCTGATAAATAATTGAAGATGTACAGGCCGCGTATTTGCATTCAACGATGAAGTCTTTGATGGGCAGCGGTGTCAGGTGAAATGCTGCCATAAGGACACAATAACAAGAAGGAGAATGTCGCAATGGCTGAAAAGCATGATGAATCGCGCAGAAAATTTCTGTCCAGACCCGTCAAAATTATTCCGGCAGTGGCTTTGGCCGGCACCGGCATGGCCCAGGTATCAGGCGCACTGGCGCAGAACGCACCAGGCGAAAGCCTGGCGGGCTACAAGCCGGTTTATTTTCAAGAGGATGAATGGCAATTTCTGCTGGCTGCATGTGACCGGCTGATTCCGGCTGAAGAGGCTGGCCCAGGTGCGATTGCGGCCCATGTGCCGGTTTTTATTGATAAGCAGATGCAGACACCCTATGGTGACGGCGGGCTGTGGTACATGCAGGGGCCATTCCATCCGGACGCCGTACCGGAGCTGGGTTACCAGTTGAAATATACGCCCAAGGAAATATACCGCACGGGCATAACAGATACCCAGGCCTACTGTCAGAAACAGTATGCGGGCAAACGTTACCAGGATTTGACCGAGGAGGAGCAGATCAAAGTGCTCTCGGGGCTGGAGAGTGGTGATGTTGTTTTGGAGAATATTCCGGGCAAGACGTTTTTTCAGTACCTGCTGACCAATACCAAAGAAGGTTATTTTTCCGACCCGATGTACGGCGGAAACCAGCAGTTGGCCGGTTGGAAAACGGTTGGTTTTCCGGGCGCACGGGCGGATTACATGGACTGGATTGAGCAGCCGAACAAGGCTTATCCATTAGGGCCGGTGTCTATTGAAGGAAAGAGAGGGTAATCATGGCGATGAAAAAAGATGCTGTGGATGCCGTTATCATCGGCCTGGGCTGGACCGGTTCGATCATGGCGAAGGTGCTGACAGACGAGGGTCTGAAAGTGGTGGCGCTTGAACGTGGCCCGAATAAAGATACAGCCGATGCGGCGGCCTATCCGCAAATTGCAGATGAGCTGGCCTATGCGGTCAGGGGCAAGCTGTTTCAGCCGCTGGCCAAAGAGACGGTGACGATTCGCCACCGCATGTCAGAAACGGCGGTGCCATACCGCCAGCATGCGTCATTCCTGCTGGGCAATGGGGTGGGCGGTGCCGGTTTTCACTGGAATGGCCAGCACTGGCGCGCACTGCCGGAGGACCTGCGGATTCGCAGCCATTTTGAAGAGCGTTATGGCAAAGATTTCATTCCTGAGGGAATGACGATTCAGGACTATGGCGTGACGTATGAGGAACTGGAGCCGTACTTCACCCATTTTGAAGAGGTGTGCGGCACCTCGGGCAAGGCAGGCAATATCAACGGGCAGATCATGCCCGGTGGCAACCCGCTGGAAGCGCCACGCAGCAAGGAATACCCGTTGCCGCCATCTTCACCGATGTACGTGGCACAGTTGTTTGCCAAGGCCGCTAAAGAAGCAGGTTATGACCCGTTTCCGCTGCCGGCGTCCAACGCTTCGCAGGCCTATACCAATCCATATGGCGTGCGCCTGGGGCCGTGTAATTTCTGCGGATTTTGCGAGCGGTTTGGCTGTTATATGTATTCCAAGGCATCGCCGCAGACGACCATTCTGCCGGTGATCCGGCATCGGCCAAATCTGGAAATACGTGCTAATTCGTATGTGACCAAAATCAATCTGGATGCTTCGGGCAAAAAAGCGACCGGGGTTACTTACATTGACGGGCAGGGCAATGAGGTGGAGCAGCCGGCTGATCTGGTGATTGTGTCGGCGTATCAGATGCATAACGTGCGGTTGCTGCTGCTTTCGGGCATTGGCAAGCCGTATGACCCGGTCACCGGTGAAGGTGTGGTCGGGAAAAACTATGCATACCAGTACAACCCCAGCGTAACGGTGATGATGCCTAAAGGCACGCACATGAATCCGTTTATCGGTGCCGGGGCCGCAGGCATGTACGCGCTGGATAATTTCAACGGCGACCAGTTTGACCATGGGCCGCTGGGTTTTGTCGGCGGGGCTTATACCAGTGCCGGCTTTACCGGTGGCCGCCCGATTCTCCAGACATCGCTTCCCAAAGGTGCTCCAACCTGGGGCAAGGGCTGGCAGGCGGCCGTGGCAGATACTTACGAGCGCAAGATGAGCATTGGCATGGAAGGCTCGGTCATGGCATATCGCGACGCCTATCTGGACCTGGACCCGACATATAAAGACGCTGCTGGCCTGCCGTTGCTGCGCATGACGTTCAACTGGCATGACAATGAAATCAAAATGGGACAGTATGTGGTGAACCGCGCTGCTGAAATTGCCAAGCATCTGGGGGCCGAATCGTACAGTACCGGCACCCCTGGGTCAACCTACGATACGCGCATTTACCAGTCAACCCATACAACCGGTGGTGCAATCATGGGGGCCGATCCGAAAACCAGCGTGATCAACAAATACCTGCAATGCTGGGATGTGCCCAATGTGTTTGTGACCGGTGCATCGGCATTTCCGCAGAATCTGGCTTACAACCCGACCGGCCTGGTCGGGGCGCTGGCATACCATGCCGCGCAGGCTTTGAAAGACCAGTACCTGAAAAACCCTGGCCCACTGGTGCAGGCATAAGGAGGCAGCATCATGATGAAAAAACTTAAATTACTGGTGCTTGCTTTGGTCTTGTTGCTGATTCTGGTGATGGTGTTTTTCAGCTACATCTATAAGGGAAACAGGTCTACGCTGCAACCCACTTCTACTTTATCTCAGGAAGAGTTGATACAGCGTGGCGCCTATCTGGCTCGGGCCGGGGACTGCATTGCCTGCCATGTGGCCAAAGACGGGCAGCCGTTTGCCGGCGGTCTGGGTATTGCATCGCCTGTAGGCATGATTTATACCTCCAACATCACACCCGACAAGGAAACCGGCATCGGCAACTATACATTGCAGGATTTTGATAACGCGCTGCGTTACGGTGTACGCCAAAATGGCGACAGCATGTATCCGGCCATGCCTTTCCCTTCATTTGCCAAAACCAGCGATGAAGATGTGCAGGCGCTGTACGCCTATTTCATGCATGGTGTACAGCCGGTTTCAGCAGCCAACAGGGGTACAGATATTGTCTGGCCTTTGTCCATGCGCTGGCCTTTGGCGGCGTGGCGCATGGTGTTTGCTCCAGAGGCCAAGCCTTTCACGCCTGCGCCAGGGCAAGATGCCATGACCGCCAGGGGCGCCTACCTGGTACAGGGGCTGGGCCACTGCGGTACCTGCCATACACCGCGTAACGGGCTGACGCTGGCAGAGCGGGCGTATTCAGATCAAAGCCCGTTGTATCTGTCAGGCAGTGCAACGCCGATTGATGGCTGGGTGGCAATCAGCCTGCGCGGTGATCACCGCGATGGCCTGGGCAGCATGACCGAAGAAGAGCTGTTTGAACTGCTGAAAACAGGGCGCAACTCACATTCGGCTGTATTTGGCGGTATGGCCGATGTGGTCAATGACAGCCTGCAACACCTCAGTGATGACGATTTGCGCGCCATAGCGCATTATCTGAAAACGCTGCCGGCAGCCAATAGCAATGACCAGCCGTTTGTGTATGATGACAAGGTTGCGCAGGCCTTGTCCAGCGGCGATGTCAGTCAGCGTGGCGCACAGGTATTTGTCGATAACTGTGCCGCATGCCATCGTACCACCGGCAAGGGGTATGAGCAGACGTTCCCGGCACTGGCCGGTAACCCGGTGGTGCAGGGGGCAGACCCTTCGTCACTGATCAATATCGTGCTCAAAGGCGCTACGTTGGAAGGCACACAAGGTGCGCCAACCTCTTACACCATGCCTGCATTTGCATGGCGGCTGAGTGATCAGGAAGTGGCCGATGTGCTGACTTTCATTCGCAGCAGTTGGGGTAACCAGGCCGCTGCGGTTGATGCGGCAGAGGTCGGCAAGTACCGCAGTCAGTTACCTCCGGGGTCTGACAAGCCTGTTCCTCTGACACCTTAGAGTCATACTGTTTTGTGCTGAACAAAAAGGCTGCTACGGCAGCCTTTTTGAATTGTGAGATTGCCCAGGGCGTGTTAACAAGCTCCCATATTTAATACAGTTTGGCCGAGCCGATTTCCGTCAGAATAAATGGCCTGGCGCTGGTATGCTTGTCAATGGCTTCCTGCCAGTTCAACCAGCCACGGTAAGTCTGGCCATTGGCGGCGCGGCATTCCAGTTGGAGGGTCAGGCTTTCGGCATCAAAGTCGATGAGGTTGCAGACCTGGTTTTTAGTCATGGAAAATACCGGTTTGGCCTCACTTGCCGGGCTGTCACGCAATGCCAGGCCGGAGGTGAGCGCCTTGAAAGTGATGGGCTCCAGTGCCCGGCTGGTGAGCTGCTGTTGAATGACTTTCCCCTCAGGAGAAAATGCGGTAAGCATTTGAGTAACTCCCCAGGGCAGATCCGTATAGGGCAGGAGCGTTTCGGGCAGTTGCCGTTTCAGGCTTGCATACTGGCGGAAAATCCATAACCGGCCCTGGGCGTCAAACTGAAAATCTTCAAAATGGGTGGCATCGGCACCTTTGAGAATGCAACTGCTGCGCAGTATTTTGGAGCCGTCTAATTGTTTAAAAATAAGCACGTTCATGAAACCATCACACAGCAGGTGAGTTTGAATGTCCTCCGGGATTTTCAGTAAAGCAAAATGCTTTTCGGCTGGCTGATACAGGTAAATCTGGTCGTATGTGTTAAGCCCTTGGGTGCGGGCAACGTGCAAGTCAGTATGGCCGTCAAAGTTGAAGTCGTCAACCTCAAGCTGGTCGATACGGCCCAGTATCAAAATGCTGCCATCGGGCTGCAATAGCTGGTAGTTATTCAGTTCATCGAGTTTTTGTACCTCAGCTGTCACACCATTTTCAGGCGTCAGTGTGGTGGGCTCTGCAGGTTTGGCGTGTGAGGGTTGCAACAGCAGGCAGGCAAAAGCCAGCAGCAGGCTGGTCTGTAACCAGGCCAGGCGTCTGAATGTGCTGTACCGCGAATAAAGTCTGTCTGAACCAGGCATAGATGACATTTGAAAAGTTAACGGCAATGTTGTGATCGTACCATGCTTGATTCCAACACCTGTGCAGCCCCGGTTTTAGCCGGTATTGCGCAGGCCTTGTGCAATGCCGTTGATGGTGGCGTGAATCTGGCCCAATATCTCTTCATTTTGGGGCTCTTGTTTCAACCGTTTGAGCAGTTCGACCTGCAGCCAGTTCAGCGTGTTCAGGTAGGGCAGGCGCAACGCCAATGAACGGGAGAGCGTTCTGTTGTCCTGCAAAATATCCTGTGTTTGTATGATGCTCAGTAGCGCATTGCGGCTCAGTTCAAATTCCTGCTTCAATCTGGCAAAAATGGCTTGCGCCTTGGCCGGGTTGTCGCTCAAGCTGACATACGCCTGCGCGATATGCAGGTCCACCTTGGCAAGCACCTGCTCCATATTGGACAGCATGGCTTGAAAGAAAGGGCTGGACTGGTAGATTTTCTGAAGCTGCGACAGGGCAGATGCATCTGTTTGTTGCAGCGTATGGATTGCACTGCCAAAACCGTACCATGCCGGCAGCATCAGCCGGGTCTGGGTCCATGAGAAAACCCAGGGTATGGCGCGCAAATCCTGAATGCGTGCCAGTGTTTTGCGGCTGGCCGGGCGCGAGCCGATGTTCATGCTGGCAATCTGCTCAATCGGCGTGGTCTGTAAAAAGAAGTCAATGAAGTCTGCATGCGTGATCAATGCCCGGTACTCTGCAAAAGCATGGTCTGATAGCTTTTGCATCAGGCCGTGATCGGGGTCTTTTTCCACATGCGGGAGCAACGTGCTTTCCAGCGTTGCGGCAACCAGGGTTTCCAGATTGCGTTGCGCATTGTTGGGGTCGGCATATTTGAAGGTGATGACTTCGCCCTGTTCTGTAATACGGATCTGCCCGTTAACACTGCCCGCAGGCTGTGCCAGAATGGCTTCGTATGCCGGGCCGCCGCCGCGGCCCACGCTGCCGCCACGCCCGTGAAACAGGCGCAGGCGAACCTGGTGTTTCTGAGCTGATTTGACCAGTGCTTCTTCCGCCATGTACAGGAACCACTGGCTGGTGACGTAGCCGCCGTCTTTGTTGCTGTCAGAGTAGCCCAGCATGATTTCCTGCGTTGCGTCCATGCTGTTCAGCAGGGCCAGGTACCAGGGTTCGGCCCATAGCGCATCCATGATGCCGGGGGCGTTTTGCAGGGCCTCGATGGTTTCAAACAGGGGCACAATGTGTATGCGTGACTGCGGCTGGTTTTCGTCAGTTTCCAGCAGGCCGGTTTCTTTGAGAATCAGCGCCAGCGCCAGAATGTCGCTGATGTGGTCACAGTTGGAAATGATGCTTTGCTGAATGGCTTTGACGCCATATTGTTGCTGGATTTCCCGTGCTGCCTGGAAGATCATCAGCTCGTTGCGCACTTCTTTGGAGTAATGGGCAAATTCCGAATACAAAGGGCGTTTGCTTTTGAGTTCCCGCAGCAAAACCTGGCATTTTTCTGCTTCATTGAGGGCGCTATAGTCTTCCACCCCGGCATGGGCAAAAAGCGCAGCGACCACCTGTGTGTGCATTTGGGCGTGCTGGCGCAGGTCAACAGGCATCAGATAAAAACCAAACAGGTTGGCACAACGGATCAGCTTGGTGAGCCGGCCCTGAATGAGCGGGGCACTGCCGTTGTTGATGAGTGAGGCGCGGATCACTTCGAGGTCGTGCAGAAATTCCTGCACATGGTGATAAGGGTCCCCCAGGCCGAATTTGGATGTGAGCTGGGCTCCCAGCTTTTCACCGGTGGCAATGATGCGTGAAAGGATCAGCGCAATGGCTTTGCGGTAAGGCTCTTCTTCCCGCGCAATGCTGGTGTCCGGCGACCTTTTGGCCAGTGTCAGCAACGCATCATCCACCGTCACTTTACGGATAGAGACGGACAGTTCTTCGTATAGGGATTTCAATTGCCCGCGGTAAAAATGGAACAGGGTCTGTGCCTGTTTCTGAAAAGCGGCTTTTAACGTATTGGCAGAAACAAACGGATTGCCATCGCGGTCACCACCAATCCAACTGCCGATGTGGATGATTTCGGGCAGTTTGATGGCAGGGTCAATTTCTTTCAGGCCCCGAGCCAGTTTGCGGTAGAGTTTGGGCAGAGCTTCAAAAAAGCTCAAGGGAAAGTAGGCTATGCCATTGCTGATCTCGTTTTCAACCGTCAGCTTGAAGTGGCGGGTTTCATCGCTTTGCCACAGCGTCAGCAAGGCAGAAAGCAGCGTTTCTTCAATGTTGTTTTTATCTTCAAGCTTTAATTCAGGCTGGCTGTAAACGCTGAGCAGGTGAGATACCTTGCGCAATAAAGTCAGGGTCGTCTGTCTTTGTACCTCTGTGGGGTGTGCAGTCAGCACGGCACCAATTTGCGCATGGTCCAATACGTTCTGCAAAAGGGGTGTTGAAATGTGGCTGGTTTTGATTTTCTGCAACAGTTCTTCAATGCTGCCTTTGGAGGCGCTGGCACCTGTTGCTTCATAAGCGCGCCGCCGCCTTGCATGGTGAACATCCTCGGCAATGTTGAAGACCTGCGCATACAGGCCGCACGAAGCGACCAGTTCCTGCGTTTCCTGCAGTGAAAGGCCGGACAGCAGCTCTGCTATTTTGGTGTCATGGTGTTCATCGCTGATCAATAACTGGAACGCCTGCAAAGACTGGGGGCTGATTTTTGCCTGCATAATGCGCTGCAAAATGCGGTTGAGCAATTCAATGTCGTGCAGAAGCGGCGCATCTTTTTTGGAATCGAGAAGGTGACGCATAAATCTATGTCCCTGTTAGCAATGATCGGCAAACGAAGCGGTTCTTATTATTGAGCAACTGCAAAAACAAAGCACTTCACCGAGATAAACCCCCAGGCATGAGTGAGCCGGAAGCCAGATAGGCATGATGAAGGCACAAGCTGGCAAGACGCTGAGCCCTGGTCTGCCTGTTGGGAAAGGAGATGAGAATATAGAAGAGGAAGGAGAAAGGCCATTGCCTCCTGTGGTCCAATTGGTTTGTATCAAGATAAAAACCAGGGGCAGGGTTATGATGCTGATATGCAAAAGGGAGGTCTGAACCAGCCCTGTGCGAATGCGGGTAATGCAGAACAGAAGCTGCATTGCACATCGTTGCTATAAGCAGAGATTTCTGAATATGATTATTGACAGTTTACTGGATACCGACCTGTATAAATTCACCATGATGCAGGCGGTATTGCACCAGTTTCCAGGCGCCAAGGTTGAATACCGTTTCAAATGCCGCAACCCCGGGGTGCAGTTAGCCCCTTATGTGGATGAAATCCGTGCCCAGATTCAGCATTTATGTTCTTTGAAGTTCACCGATGATGAATTGAACTATCTGAGTAAACTGCGTTTCATTAAAAGCGACTTCATCGACTTTCTGGGGCTGTTTCACCTGAATGAAAAATACATTCAGGTCAAGCCGCTGGCCAATGGGGAGATTGACATTTCCATCGCAGGGCCTTGGTTGCATACCATTCCGTTTGAGATACCAGTGCTGGCCATTGTCAATGAAACTTATTTTCGCGCCACTCAGTCGCAGCCGGACTATGCTGAAGGCATACGGCGCATGGATGCCAAGATACAGATGCTGACCGGCAAAGAGTTTGAGGACTGCCGGATTGCAGATTATGGAACACGGCGGCGGTTTTCGCGTGACTGGCAGAAGCGGGTTTTGGTGCATCTGCAAAATAAGTTAAATGGGAAAGGGTGCGCGCACCTGGTGGGTACCAGCAATGTACTGTATGCCTGGGAGTTGGGGCTCACCCCTTTGGGGACCATGGCGCACGAGTACCTGCAGGCCTGTCAGGCGCTGGGGCCGCGCCTGCGTGATTCACAGATTTTTGGTTTTGAGTCGTGGTCGCGCGAATACCGGGGCGACCTGGGGATTGCACTTTCAGACGTGTATGGCGTGAAGGCCTTCCTGCGTGACTTTGACCTGTATTTCTGTAAACTTTTTGATGGAGCTCGGCACGATTCGGGTGACCCGCTGGAATGGGGCGAGCTGATACTGAACCATTACAAGGCGCACCGGGTTGACCCGCGCACCAAGACGCTGATATTCAGCGATGGGCTGAATATTCCCCGCGTGATAGAGCTGTACCGGCGTTTTAACGGCCGCTGTGGTTTGTCTTTTGGTGTTGGCACCAATCTGACCAACGACCTGGGGTATGAGCCGCTGCAGATCGTCTTGAAGATGGTGCGCTGCAACGGGCAGCCGGTGGCTAAGGTCTCGGATTCGCCGAATAAAAGCATGTGCGATGACAAGGCTTACCTGGCTTATCTGCGGCAGGTTTTTGATCTGCCCGAGCCTGCCTAAAGCACGCCCTAAAATATTGTCGGGTTTATCGCTGATCAGCGCATAAAGCCTGATAAATCTCTTCGTTACTTGATTGCAATTGATACTTTTTACCTAAAAAAAGATAGGATGCGTATTTAGAGATAAAAAGAGAATCGGCAGGAGATCAAAAGGATGAAGAAATTGAAATTCGGGGCATTCCTTACTGTGGTTTTGTTTTTATGTCCACAGATCGCTTGGGGGGCTGTTCTGGATGGCAGTGAACTTTCGTTGTGGTGGGGTATTCCGTTTGCCGCAACACTGCTTTCCATCGCGATCGTACCGGTTGTTGCACCGATTTTCTGGCATCATCATTACGGTAAAATTACCGCGCTGTGGGCACTGGTGTTTGTCGTGCCGTTTGCATTTATGTTCGGTTTTGAAGCTTTGTGGGTGAATTTTATTCATGCACTGGTTGCCGAATATATTCCATTTATTCTGCTGCTGCTGGCTTTGTTTGTGGTTGCCGGCGGTATTTATATTCAGACGGATATACGCGCCACACCTTTGGTCAATGTCGGCATACTGGGGCTGGGGGGCATACTGGCAAGCGTCATGGGCACCACAGGGGCTTCCATGCTGCTGATTCGCCCGTTGATCCGTGCCAACCAGCACCGCAAGCGTTGTGCCCATGCGGTGATATTTTTTATTTTTATTGTCTCCAACATTGGCGGTGCTTTGACACCGCTGGGCGATCCGCCCCTGTTTCTTGGATTTTTAAAAGGGATCAATTTTTTCTGGACGATACAGCACCTGTTGCCGCAAATGTTGTTTTTGATCGGGGCTTTGCTGGTCTTATTTTTCCTGCTGGATAACTGGATGCTTAAAAAAGAAATGGCCGAAGGCTCACTAGCCCAGAAAGCAGAGAGCAGTGTGCCGGCAGAGAAGTTTTGTATTCAGGGTTATGCCAATTTTATTTTATTGATTGTCATTGTCTGCCTGGTATTACTCAGCGGTATCTG
Organism: Saezia sanguinis; assembly: GCF_963921665.1. Classification (NCBI taxonomy): domain Bacteria; kingdom Pseudomonadati; phylum Pseudomonadota; class Betaproteobacteria; order Burkholderiales; family Saeziaceae; genus Saezia; species Saezia sanguinis. The sequence goes on along the minus strand of NZ_CAWUGC010000002.1, from coordinate 101,331 downwards.
GAAGCCTGGTATTGAGTTTGACATTGCCGGTACGATATTGACCCTGCCCAGTTTGGTACGCGACATCGGGCTGATTGCGGTGGTGATCGTGTCTTTGAGAATCACGGAAAGAAGTGTGCGGCGTTCCAACCAGTTCACCTGGGGCCCTATCCTGGAAGTGGCCAAACTGTTTGCCGGTATTTTCATGACCATTATTCCGGTGATTGCCATGCTGCGTGCCGGCCTCAATGGTCCTTTTGCCTCCATTGTGGCTTCTGTAACCAATGCACAGGGTGAGCCGATTCCATTGATGTATTTCTGGGCAACGGGGTTGCTGAGTTCATTCCTGGATAATGCGCCAACCTATCTGGTCTTTTTCAATACGGCCAGCGGTGACCCGTCTGTACTGATGACCACGATGGCCGGTACTCTGGCTGCCATTTCTGCCGGTGCGGTTTTCATGGGGGCCAATACCTATATCGGTAATGCTCCCAATCTGATGGTCAAAGCCATTGCGGAAGACCGGGGCGTGCGCATGCCCAGTTTCTTCGGTTATATGGCCTGGTCATTTGGCATTCTGGTGCCGTTGTTTACCATCATTTCATTTGTCTGGTATTGCGCTTAAAGTATGTCGGAAAATAGCTCTCCCCTGACTGTGCCGCGGCGTATCGTCGTTTCGTGCCGGATTTTTCCTGATCTGTTGCAACAGTTGCAGCAGCGCTATACCGTTGTGGATAACCAGGCCAACGAGCCCTGGTCGCAGGATGTCTTGCGCATGAAGATGAGCGATGCAGAAGGTGCTTTGTTGTCTCCTTATGACAGGGTGGATGCCGCATTGCTCGAAAACTGCCCTGCGCTGAAAGCGGTGTGCAATATTGCTGTCGGGTACAACAACATTGATGTGGCCGCCTGTACGCAGCGGGGCATTGTATGTACCAATACCCCTGATGTGCTGACTGAAACCACAGCGGACTTTGGTTTTTTGTTGATGATGGCTGCGGCCAGGCGGCTCAGTGAAACCGAGCGTTTTTTACGTGCAGGAAAATGGCAGTTGCCTTTTCCGCTGGATGCCATGACAGGGGCTGATATTCATGGCGCCACACTGGGGGTCATTGGCATGGGGCGCATCGGGCAGGCGATTGCACGGCGCGGCGTACATGGGTTTGGCATGCAACTGGTTTACCATAACCGTTCCCAGCTGGAGGCAGATATTGAAAAGGGGCTGCAAGCCCAATATGGCACAATGGAAGACGTGCTGCGCCAGGCCGACCATGTGGTACTGGTACTGCCTTATACAAAAGATGTTCACCACCTGATCGGTGCGCAGGAACTGGCGCTGATGAAGCCAACGGCCACACTGACCAATGTTGCCCGTGGCGGCATCATTGATGAAAACGCGCTGGCGGATGCATTAGAGGCACACCGGATTGCGGCTGCTGCCTTGGATGTCTATGAGGGTGAGCCGCAGATCAATCCGCGCCTGCTGGCACTCTCCAACATGGTCATGACGCCACACATGGGCAGTGCCTCTGATGCAACCAGACGGGCCATGTGTCAACTGGCCTTTCGCAATCTGGATGCTATTTTCAATGGCCACAGGCCTGAAACGCTGATTAACCCCGAAGTGTATGGCAGCAGGTAAAATGGCTGCAGTGATTCTGCTGCCGTATATGCCGCTGGCACAGCACCAAGCCGTGCAGGATTTATCCATGCATGTCATTCCGGGTTTTCATCAAAGGTAATCAACAAAGTGGACACACTCTACATTTTATGGGGGCTGATGGCTCTGGCAGGGTTGAGTCTGCTGCTGTTGCTGTGGCTGCTGGTGAAAACTGCCAGACAGCCTACGCTGGAACAGTTGATGCAGTTGAGCCAGACGTCACAAGCCGAAAGTGACCGGATACGGCAGGATCTGGGGCAACTGATTACGGAGTGCGCACGCCTGGAGCGTGAGGAGCTGGGACAGAATATGCAGCGCTTGATACAACAGATGGTCACGTATCAGGCAGAGGCTGCACGCAACCAGAGTGCCAGTTTTGAATCGGTCATTAACCAGATTGCTGCAGGACAGAGAGCGCTGAGTGAAACACTCGCGCGGCAGTTTGAGCAAACGGTAGAAATGAATACCAAACGCATGCAGGATGTTCGTACCACACTGGATGAACAGTTGCAGGAGGTGCGGCAGGTCATGACACAGCACCTGACGCAACTGCAGGCCAGCAACGAAACCAAGCTGGAGGAAATGCGCCGAACCGTTGATGAAAAGCTGCACGACACTTTGGAAAAACGGGTTTCAGAGAGCTTTAAACAGGTGGCACAGCGACTGGAGCAGGTTCACCGCGGACTGGGTGAAATGCAGCAACTGGCGCAAGGGGTGGGCGACCTGAAACACCTGCTGACCAATGTCAAAACCCGGGGCGTGTTTGGCGAGGTGCAACTGGGCCAGTTGCTGGAACAGGTATTAACGCCGGAGCAGTATAAAGCGCAGGCCATGATCAAGCCCGGACAGCGTGATGCGGTGGATTTTGCCATTGCATTGCCTGGAAAGGGCGATGAAGACCAGCCGTGCTGGCTGCCGATAGATGCCAAGTTCCCGACGGAGGATTATGAGCGTTTGCTCTACGCGCAGCAACAGGCCGATGCTGTTGGCGCGGATGCTGCGGGCAAGGCGCTGGAACAGCGTATCCGGCAGGAGGCCAAGAGCATTGCCGAAAAATACATTGCCGCTCCCTATACAACAGATTTTGCCATTATGTTTTTACCGACCGAGGGGCTGTATGCTGAGGTGCTGCGCCGTCCGGGGCTGATTGAAATGCTGCAACGCCAGCACCATGTCACCATTGCCGGGCCGACAACGTTGCTGGCGCTGCTCAACAGCCTGCAGATGGGGTTCAGGACGCTGGCGCTGGAGCAGCGCTCAGCCGAGGTCTGGAAGGTGCTGGGTGCTGTGAAGACCGAGTTTGGCAAATTTGGGGGCGTGCTGTCCAAAATGCACGACCAGTTGCAAACGGTTTCCAAAACCATTGATGCGGCCCAGACCCGTACCCGGGTGATGAACCGCGCTTTAAAACACGTGGAGGCATTGCCCGCAGAGCAGCTTCATCAGGTGCTGCCTGCTGGTGCAGATGTGGTGGAAGAGGATAACGGCTTGCCGGACGAGCCCCGCTGAGCCGTTAGCGGCAGAGAAAGCGCAGAGGGATATACCGTACCGCTACTGCTCAGGTTTCTGTCTGCCAGTTTGCAGCGATGGCCGGTTGTTGGCTGAAGCCCTGATACCATTGGGCCAGGCGCGGATAACTCTGGCGCCAGTCAATTTCAGCATAGCGCAGGTCCAGATACCACAAGGCACAGGCCACGGCAATGCTGCCGATATCCGGTTGCTGGCCAAGCGTATCTGCCTGTGTTTCCAGCGCACGCAAGCCTGCGGACACTTTTTTCAGTTGTGAACTTTTCCAAGTGGGCCAGCGTAACTCTTCTGGTCTGACAATGTCTTCATAACGTGCCAGCACGCAGGCATCCATCATGCCGTCAGCCAATGACTGCAGGCTCAGCGCCAGCCAACGGGCTTGGCCGTCAGCAGGAAACAGCGGACCCTGCACCAGGCTGTTCAGGTACTCGCAAATGACGCGGCTGTCGTATAAAGTAAGGCCGTCATCGGTCAGTAGTGCTGGAATTTTCCCTAACGGATTATGCTGAACCACCTGCACATCGCGTACAACAGGGTGTGCTTTGGCAGATACCAGTTCCAGCCGGTCCTGTAGTTTTAATGCGGCGGCACAGATCAGGCATTTGCGCACAAATGGAGACGTGGGGGCAAAAAACAGTTTCATGAGTAAAACTTTCAAAGGCAGTCTGAATGCAGTTTATGACGGATTTTAGCAGTACGTATCCGCCTTGCATAAGGGGTGCGGCTGCATACGGTTATTGATATTGTTTGATAATTTGTGAAAAGAGCAGGCCGATTGTGGCCGCTTGTCGCCGATTGTCGCTTGGATTCTGAAGGAGAAAATAATTGGATATTAAAACACTGGCCAGCAGACGCTATACCGCCAAAGCTTATGACGCAACAAAAAAAATACCTCAGGATCAGTTTGAGCAATTGTGCACTTTATTGAGAAACTGCCCTTCTTCGGTGAATTCTCAGCCGTGGCATTTTGTTGTGGCCCACTCAGATGAGGCTAAATCCCGAATTCTGCCTGGCATTGCTGAATTTAACCATGGGCGGGTGCGGGATGCGTCGCATGTTGTGATTTTTTGCGCCAAAACAGCGATGACAGATCAGTACCTGAAGGCGCTGATTGAACAGGAGCAAAAAGATGGGCGCATTGCAAATGAAGAAATGAAGCAGGGGCAGGATAAGGGGCGTAGGTATTTTGTCGGCCTGAACAATAAAACACCGCAGGACCTGCTGGCCTGGGAAAGTAAGCAGATCTATATTGCGCTGGGTACTTTGTTGTTTGGGGCAGCCAGCCTCGGGATTGATTCGACACCGATTGAAGGTTTTGATGTGGCGAAGCTGGATGAGATTCTGGGTCTGCCGGCAAAAGGTCTGACCAGTGTTGTTGTGGCAAGTCTCGGCTACCATAGCAAAGAGGATTTTAATGCGGCATTGCCCAAATCACGTTGGCCTGAAGAACAGATTTTCACGATTCTGTAATAACCATCAAGGTGCTCTGGCGGGCACCTTTGATTGATTATTGGATGTGGCCAAACGTGCCGGACTTTAATGGCTGTTAATGCATTGCATTGACAGCCTGATTGGCAGGCTGCCGGTTTTGTGCAGGTGTTTTTTGCAGTTGGTGGCAGGCATTGCGAATCAACTGCATTAGTTTTTCCAACTGCGCCCTTGACGGATCGCCCAGCAGTGAGATCTGCAACCAATGGCGATCCCGCAGGTAGGCGCTGCGGTAGCTTAACCAGCAGCCGTGTAGTTCAAGCTCATCTCCAATGGCTGTGGTCAGGCCAGGCCGGTCAGAAACAAGGGTGACAATGGCAGCGCAGGCTTCCTGCGGGGAGACCAGAGCGGACAAGCCGCAGCATTCCAGTTCCTGCCGCAGCCATGCCATGTTGTTTTGAATGCGTTCCATGCGCTCGGGCGTTGCCTGAGAAAGCGCAGTTAAAAATGCATTCATGAGGTTGGATGAGTGGGTATAAGGAACGCTGTGCTGGCATGCCCAGTTCCCCAGGTCGAGGTAGCCTGGCAGGGTTTGGGGCTGGGGGGCTGGCGTATAGTCATGAAACACCACAGACAGGCCGGGGTAGCTGCCAAACCCTTTGCCACTGACGGCTGTAGCCAGGTAAACAGCGCTGAGGTCAACCGGTATGGCACCGACTGAACTGATGCAGTCCAGACACAGGTGCAGACCATGCAGCGTGCATAAGGTTTTCAGTTCTGCAAAAGGGTTGAGCATGCCGGTAGAGGTTTCATGGTGGACCATCCAGACCCAGCCGTCCTCCGGGAGCTGTGACAGCGCATACTTGATTTCATCCAGATGCATGCGTGTGCCCCACGCATATTGCAATGTATTGAACTTGAGCTGCGCACGGCGTGCGTGGCCGATCAGGCGTTCGCCAAACTCGCCGTTCGAGACGATCAGGCCGGGAGTTTTTAAAAGAGAAAGCTGGGCGGCCACAACTTCATTACCCAGTGTGCCAGATCCTAACAAAATCTGGGCATGGCGTGCGCCGGTGATCTGGCACAGCTTGTTACTGGCCTGTTTCAGCATGGCCAGGAAGGTATCTGCCCGATGAGAAATGCAGGGGGCCGAAAATGCGTTCCTGACCTCGGAAGTCATCTGAACCGGCCCCGGTAAAAAATTCAGCCCATTGTGCGTTTCGGGCAGTTCACGTAATGTTTTGCGTAATGCCGCGCTTTTATCCATGATCTGCTGGTATGTTTCCAGGGTCAGGTACATGGGCTGGTATTGGGCGGCAGATGTGCCGATCAGCGGGCCAAATGGCAGAAAACCTAAGTGACGATACAGCTTTTGCTGGCGTGTTGTACCGGAGATCACGGCCAGGTCATAGCCTTGCTGCTGGCAGTGTTTGACAGCAAAGTCCAGCAGCGAGAGGAACACCATTGTTTTGCGCATGTGGGGTTCTACCGCCAGCAGCCTGATCTCAACCGGCGCTCTGCCCGAAGGCAGGTACTGATCTAGGCTCGGCAATTTGGCATCCAGCGAGAACGGGCGTGTGCCGCGTACGGCAATCATGCCGATGACCTGCTGTTTGTGCAAAGCAATGATGTAGGTGTTTTCCGAATGAAACTGGTCAACCAGACGTTTTTCTGTATTGGGCGGATGCTGCGGTATTTCTTCTACAAATGTGCGGTAGTTCAAACGATGAATCTGTTCAAATTCCCATGTTTCACTGGCCAGCTTGATATGCAGTTCCATATTTCTACCTTATGACGCAAATCATTCTTTTGAGATGATAAATCACTGAGCGAGCACGATTATTTGGAACTACAGGTGCACTGTCTGCAATTTTCCAAAATGTATCATGATACGATACTTTGGGTACTGCAAATTGATACTTCAAAGCTGAATTACAAAAATGACTGATTTTGATCAATAAAACAATGGCTTGCCAGGACAAACCGGGTCGGATTGTGAAGGGTAAACGGCGTTGAAATGCCAGCAGGTAAGAGGGGGGTTGAAAAAACAATCGTTGATCGGCTGCAACAGATTGTTTTTGGCGATGGGTAAAGCATTAAAATATAGACCTTTTGAGCGATAATGGAAAACCTTGGGATTGGGTTGGTCCCGATATAAATAAAAAATATGAATACAGCGAAAGTCAAGGTAGCAGCGACATTGCTGTTGTGTGCTCTATTGTGTGCGTGTGATCAGAGCGCACCTTCCGTGCAGGAGCGCGCACCTGTGGCGTCTCATCCCACATATGGCATGGAGGGTGTGGGCAGTTCTGGGCGCATGCTGCGAATAGATACTTCAGGCGCAGAAGCCCTGCCATATGCCGAGCAGAGCCAAGCATGGCAAAGCAGTGTCGACCAGTTGGTGCAAATCAGCAATAAAGTGATGGAAGCGCCCAATGCCAACTACAAGTTTGACGCCTGTTTTCTCCAGGATGACGACTGTGTGGCCCACAGCAGTGCATACCGTGATGTTTTCAGGGGCGTAACGTATTATTATGCGCCCAGCCGGCAGAGTATTGCCAAAAACAATGTGCTGTTTTATTTGAGCCTGAAAGACGGACAGCGGCCCCAGATCGTTATGCGTGTGATCTATTTTGGCGAGGACTGGCTGTATTTAAAGCACATTTCTTTGCTGGCAGATGGCAAGGTTGTTTACCAGCAGGATATTTCTCCCGACCAATCCCAGCGGCAGGCGGTAACAGGCTCCCAGTTGTATGAGTTTGGTGATATTCTGATGATTGATAACCGGGATGTGATCGAGCAGATTGCGAACGCGGGCGCGGTTGCTTTGAAGATGAGTGGCAAAGGCGGTGAGGCTTATCTGGATGAACGCATGCTGGTCAATATGCAGTTGCAGGCCGGAGAGATTCTGTTGATGTATGACCTGCTTGAAAACGCCATCGGCCAGCCAGCCAGCGACCTGACAATCTGACAACAGATACTTGTGCAGAGCTGATGGGTGATGGGGTGGGCCACAAATTATTGCAGCCGGTAAAAAGAGCGTTCAATGACAGAAACAATGTCTGCAATGCTGATGAGAAAAACGCCGGCCTTGTTCTGGTCAAATTCGGCTTTCCATGTCTGATACCCTTGCTCGCCCGCCGGGCAGGGGGCTGTTGTTTCCACCAGATCGGTCAGGCTGGTAAGCAGCGTGGGTAAAGATACCGGCGCATGGTCTATCTGGGTGATACTTTCTCCCGTTTCAGGCGTGGGAATATTGAGCCCCTGAATGGTGATGTGAAATATCTGGTCGTAGTTGGGGGCAGACTCTATGCGGTTAATGATGACGGTTGAGCTTTCTTCCCCTACACGCGTGCGGTAATGCCAGACCTGACCGGGAGCCAGCATGCTGGAAATGTCTTCAATGTTTGGTTGGGTGTCCATAATCAGTGTGATCGTGTGAGTTTTCAGGGGTGCAAATGGGGGAACGCTGCATTTTACTGAGTAATCGGTCAATTCCCCAATAAATATAGCCCAGTATCAACATGCCTGTTGCCATGAATACCACATTGATGGCAACAGCTCTTGCGCCCAATGCATTGAAATCAATAAACGGATAGGGATATACCAGGCCAAATTCGGCATTTACGGGGCCAGTGAAGTGCACTTTCAGACAGATGAATGCAAAGTAAGCCAGCGGGATCAACAGCCACCACCAGGGGGTTGTAATGTGAAGGGTGCCCTTGCGGTCAAACAGCAGCCAGTCCAGAAACACCAGCAGCGGTGACCAGGTATGCAGCAGTGAAAAACTCAACAGGATGGATGGAGAAATAGAAGGAGAAAAAAAGACCTGCTCAGGAAGCTGCTCGATATAAGGGACCAGCAGAAGATGCCAGACAATACCGGTAATGGAAATGGCCCAGGTAAGGGCCACTTTGATCTGGTGTATTGAAAAACCAGCTTTTTCATGTGCCTGTGGCGGTACATGCGAAGGACTGATAAGCAGCCGGAGATCGTTAACTGCCAACCCGATAAACAGCAACAGAACCAGTGCATTGGACTGCACGGTGTAAAAGGAGAGCTGCCATGACTGAAATGCGCCAAACGCACCGTACAGTGCCAGATAAAGGCCGTAACAGATCACCAGAATCACCGCACAGCGCAAGCCCAGTTGCAGCAGCAGCTTTGTGCGCGTGCAGTTCATTTTCAGCGGCAGATGTTTTGCGGGCGCTCTGATGAGAGGCCGACAACACTGCTGTTTTGTGCTTTGTCAAGTGTCTCGAAGAGGTAGAAGTCTTCAAACTGGTAAGCTGCGGTGCAGTTTCTGGCACTTTGTGCCAACTGGTCCAGATAAGTAATTTGGTCCCTGACTTCGCTTATATCCATGTCGTCAGCCAGCACGCTTTTGAATGCGGCGGCGGCAACATTGCTCATCAGCCTGGGCTGTGCCTTGACATTGTTATTGTAAATATACACGGCCAGGATCTGGCTGCCGCGTGAGTCCAGCTTGATTTCAAGGGTTGCCTGCTTGTTGATCTGGTGTACAAAAGTCTGCGAGCCCTGATCAAACTGGGGATCTGCTGGCAGGTGCGTAATGGTACTGGACAGTGCCATTTGCTCAAATGATTGATTGACTCTTTCGGCGTAGCGCGTCAGTGTCGTTGATGTGGTATCGCCCTGGTTGGGCTGGGGCATACTGACAGCAACGGAGGAGACGCTGTCTGTTGCTGAAGCGACCGTAGAATGTCCGGCCCGGTCGGGGTTAGAGGCATTCTGTTGCGTTTGCCAGGAAGCGATCAGGGAGGGAATGGCAAATGTGACGGCAACCACCACAGCGATGATGGCGATAACAAATACCCCCTTCAGTCTGGTATGAGGTGGGGTCAGGTTGCCGCAGTAAGGGCAGGTCGATGTGTGATTATCGTATTCGTTTTGACAGCGCTTGCAGAAAACCAATGCCATAGTGATTTATCCTGTGAAGAATCATTGCGTCTATTGTATAAAGAGATTCAATGACAGTGTGATCAATTCTGGTGTGCGGTGAGGACTATGTCACAGAAACTCAGCAGAATCTGCCTGGAGAAAGGCGTTTGTGCAGCAATAGGCGTATGCTCTGCGCCATGGCCCGGTGCGCGTGCCAGGTCTTCGATGGATGCTCGCATGACGGCTTCGGAAAATTCCGGGTGGAACTGCACCGAGTAGGTGTTGGGGGCATAACGCAAAATCTGGTGCCGATCCAGATCAGATGTTGCCAGACTGACAGCCCCTGCAGGCGGTTTCAATACGCTTTGCTGGTGCAGCAGGTACGCATCAAATGTTTGAGCGTGCTGGCTGAGCAAGGGGTCTGTTTGGGCAGCGGCATCCAGCGTGATGGTGCGGGTTCCAATTTCCAGTCCTTCGGGGTTATCGCCTATGGTCCCACCTAATGCATGGGCCATCAACTGGTGCCCATAACACACGCCAAATACCGGCAGTTGCGCCTGCATGGCGGTTCTGAACCACTGGGCCGTGTATTCGCTCCATTCTTCCCGGTCTGTCACCATGCTCCAGGACCCTGTGATGATGGCTCCGCCCAGGCTGGCAGGTTCTTGCAGTGTTTCCCCGAGATAGGGGCGGCAAACCGGGGTTGACATTTTGCCTGCCAAAGGTTGCAGCGCGCTGATAAACCAGTCGGCATGGGAGCCGCATTTCTGGTGAACGAAAAGAGGCGGAACGCCCATTTCAATGATGAGAAGCGTTTTCATGATTTCTGCTGATTTTGAGTGCAGTTAAAACAACATGGCTATTTTTCTGAAACATGAGACCGTTTTTCGGCCAGGGCATAGAGGATTATTGGGTATAGAGGTTACCTGCATACAGCATAAAACAAACGCATGCCGTTTTCATCGCTGCCAATCGGGGTGAATTCCTCTTCGGCGCCAGCTGTGTCTATGATCTTGCCCTGATGCCAGGGTTTTTCATAAAGGCGCATTTCGTTGATGCGTGCGGTTTTTGCCTGGCAGTCCAGTGTCATGTCAAGCCACGATGATGTTCCCCTGACGCCTGGTGTGTGCGGTTTGACATCGCTTGCCAATATGACGCGTCTCCAGTGGGAGTTGGATAAATCGATCTGAATGGAGTTGGTGTCCAGATAGAAATCAAATCCTTTGGGGTCCTGAAAAACAGGCACCCAGTTTGCTTCTGTTTTGTCTGTGGAAGAACATGCAGCCAGAGCGGTCAGCAGGATGGCTAAGAGGAAATGAATGTATTTTTTCATGGTTCGGATTTCAAACTGGAAAGATAGGTGGTTTTATTGTTAAAAATGGGCCAAGCCTTTTTTCAGGGTAAATACTACACGGTTTTACGTGTGATGCAAAGTTGTTAAGGCAAAGGTGTTGTCATATTTCTGTCATAAATGCTTGTCATAATCTGCAGCATGTTCATTAAATGACACGAAAGGACGATGATGAGAATAACAGTTAAAAAAATCATATTGAAGGCGGCATTGGCAGGGACGGTAGCTCTGGGTATGCTGACAGGAGCCATGGCGCAGAACGTAACAGGCGCCGGCGCTTCTTTTCCGGCACCCGTGTATGCGCAATGGGCTGACGCTTATTACAAAGCAACTGGTGTGCGGATCAATTACCAGTCAGTCGGTTCCAGTGCTGGCGTGAACCAAATCAAAGCCAGAACGGTCGATTTTGGTGCATCTGATGCACCATTAACGGATGCACAGTTGAAAGAAGCCGGATTGATCCAGTTCCCGACAGTGATCGGTGGTGTGGTTCCGGTGGTGAATATTCAGGGGATCAAACCTGGAGAGCTCAAGCTCAACGGTGGGCTGCTGGCAGATATTTATCTGGGCAAAATCACCCGCTGGAATGACCCGGCCATTGCCAAACTCAATCCTGATCTGAAGCTGCCCGATGCAGCCATTGCGGTGGTGCGCAGATCTGAAGGTTCCGGGACTTCTTTTGCTTTCACCCAGTATCTTTCCAAAGTTAGCCCTGAATGGGAGCAGAAGGTTGGTACGGGTACCGCTGTCAACTGGCCAGTGGGTGCTGGTGGCAAAGGCAACGAGGGCGTTTCCGCTTTTGTGATGCAGTTGGCCAATTCAATTGGTTATGTTGAATATGCGTATGCCAAACAGAACAACATGTCACATGTGCAACTGGAAAATGCCGATGGCAAATTTGTTTCTCCCAGTGACGATACATTCAAAGCGGCAGCTGCCGGGATTGACTGGTCAAAATCGTTTGACCAAAGCCTGACCTATGCCCCTGGCGAGAAGGCATGGCCGATTTCAACGGCAACATTCATCCTGATTTACCAGCAGACCGACAAGCCCGAGCAAATGCGTGCCGTGTTGAAGTTCTTTGACTGGGCTTACACCCATGGTGATGAGGCCGCTTCCAAGCTGGACTATGTGCCATTCCCGGCAGAGGTCAAGGATATTGTTCGCAAAGAGTGGGCAAGTGTGGTTGATACCAAGGGCAATGTCATCAGCTACAAATAACAACATGGTTTTGTTGGAAAATCTGTATCAAGGCAATTTTCTTGGCGAAAGTTGCCTTGTATACTCTAAAACGATAATAACAACCGTGATGGCATAAAAAGGAAGTTTTTTGCATGTCCGTGCCTTCAGACCAAATATTAGAACCATCCGACTCCGCAGGTGCTTCGCTTTCTCAGCCGTTGCGTACGGTGCGAGGTGCATCCGGAGATTTTCTGTTTGCCTTTCTGGTCAGGGTTGCCGCAGTGATCAGTTTGCTGATGCTGGTCGGCATCATGATTTCTCTGATGATCGGTGCCGCGCCGGCGATCAAAGAATTCGGGCTGTCTTTTTTATGGACCAGTGAGTGGGACCCGGTTGCGCAGCGTTACGGCGGATTGACTATGATCTACGGCACGCTGGCCACATCGGCCATTGCGTTGCTGATTGCGGTGCCGGTGAGTTTTGGCATTGCCATTTTTCTGACAGAACTCTCCCCGAACTGGCTCAAGAAGCCGCTGGGTACTGCAATTGAATTGCTGGCCGCAGTGCCTTCCATTGTGTATGGCATGTGGGGGCTGCTGGTTTTTGGGCCGTTTCTGGCCCGTTTTGTACAACAGCCATTGCAGGCCTGGTTTGGAGACGTGCCGTTTTTGAGCACGCTGGTTTCAGGGCCACCCGTCGGGATTGGTATTTTGTCTGCCGGGATTATTCTGGCGATCATGATCACGCCGTTTATTGCGTCAGTAATGCGTGACGTGTTTGAAATCACCCCCCCTATGCTCAAGGAGTCGGCCTACGGGCTGGGTGCAACGACCTGGGAAGTTGTCAGCAAGGTTGTGCTGCCCTATACCAAAACCGGTGTCATTGGTGGCATCATGCTGGGGCTTGGGCGTGCTTTGGGCGAAACGATGGCGGTGACGTTTGTCATTGGTAACATGAATCAGCTGAATTCGCTTTCGCTGTTTGAGCCGGCCAACAGCATTACCTCCACGCTGGCTAATGAGTTTGCCGAAGCAGCCAGCGGGTTGCACCAGGCTTCCTTGTTTTATCTGGGACTGGTGCTGTTTGCCATTACATTTGTGGTGCTGGCTTTTTCAAAGCTGTTGCTGTTGCGGCTCAAACGCCATGAGGGGAAATAACAGATGAGTAGCATGGCACCTTTGACCAAAGAGCAGCAGCAAAGCCGTCTGGCACACCATCGCGCACGCCGGCGTAAAAATATAGTGGCGCTTGTACTGTCCATGGTGGCGATGGCATTTGGCGTGTTCTGGCTGTTATGGATTTTATGGGATGCGCTGCGCCTGGGTATTGACGGCCTGACATGGTCCGTTTTTACCGAGATGACGCCTCCGCCCATGGGCTCTGAAGGTGGGTTGGCCAATGCCATTGTCGGCTCGCTGATGATGGTTTTCTTAGCAACCCTGATTGCCACCCCGATTGGCATTTTGGTTGGCATTTACCTGTGCGAGTATGGCAGGCGCGGTGTGTTTGCCGCTACGGTGCGGTTCATGAATGATATTTTGCTTTCTGCACCTTCCATTGTCATTGGTCTGTTTATTTATGCTTTGCTGGTCAGGCCTTTTCAGGGGTTTTCCGGCTGGGCCGGGGTGGCTGCGCTGGGGCTGATTGTTGTGCCGGTGGTGGTGCGCACCACGGAAAACATGTTGCAACTGGTGCCCGATGCATTGCGTGAGGCTGCTTATGCACTGGGGGCGCCTAAATGGAAAGTCGTTCTGATGGTTTCATTGCGTGCCGCCAGAGCCGGGGTGCTCACCGGCGTATTGCTGGCACTGGCGCGTATTTCCGGCGAGACGGCGCCACTGCTCTTTACAGCGCTTTCCAACCAGTTCTGGAGCCTGGAGATGTCCGGACCATTGGCAAGTTTGCCGGTGACGATCTTCAAATTTGCGATGAGCCCGTTTGCCAACTGGCAAAAACTGGCCTGGGCCGGTGTGTTTATCATGCTGGTGGCGGTATTGGTGCTCAATATGCTGGCTCGTGCGCTGGTCAGAAATAAAGAATGATAAAAGTTGATACATATATGAATATGACGGAAGTAAAACAGATGGGGCTCAATACAATGCAGCAGGCAGGCAAACCAAAAATTGAAGTACAAGGCCTGAATTTTTATTACGGGCAGTTTCATGCGCTGAAAGATATTACGCTATCGGTTCCTGAGCACAAGGTGACGGCGTTTATCGGCCCTTCCGGTTGCGGCAAATCGACCTTGTTGCGGGTGTTCAACCGGATGTATGCACTGTACCCAGACCAGCGTGCAGAGGGCAAAATTCTGATGGACGGGCAGGATATCCTGGCATCCACCGAAGACCCTGCGCTGCTGCGGGCGCGTGTGGGCATGGTGTTTCAAAAGCCAACGCCTTTTCCAATGTCTATTTACGATAACATTGCATTTGGTATCAAGCTGTTTGAGAAACTTTCCAGTGCAGATATGGATGACCGGGTGGAAAATGCCCTGCGCCAGGCTGCTTTGTGGGATGAGGTGAAGGATAAACTGCACAAAAGCGGCTCATCGCTTTCGGGTGGGCAGCAACAGCGTTTGTGCATTGCCCGGGGCGTGGCGGTCAAGCCGGAAGTGCTGCTGCTGGATGAGCCTTGTTCAGCGCTGGACCCGATTTCGACTGCGAAAATTGAAGAGTTGATTCATGAGCTGAAAAAGGATTACACGGTCATGATTGTGACGCACAACATGCAGCAGGCTGCACGTTGTTCAGACTACACAGCGTACATGTATTTGGGCGAGCTGATTGAATTCGGTGCCACTGATCAGGTGTTCTTTAAACCGCATCGCACGGAAACGGAAGATTACATTACCGGCCGGTTTGGTTGATGTGTGGTTGTAACAGTATATATGGAGTCTTCACAAAGACAGGATGAATATGGCGGATAAACATTTATCTTCACAGTTTGATGCGGATCTCAATGCGGTATCTTCGCGCATCATGGAGCTGGGTGGCCTGATTGAGTCTCAAATTGCCGCGGCAATACAGGCATTGGAACAATTCAATACCGAGATATCTGACCAGGTGATTGAACGTGAGGTGCTGGTCAACCAGATGGAAGTCGAGATTGATCGCGAACTGACCACGGTGATTGCCAAACGCCAGCCTACTGCGCGCGATTTGCGTTTGCTGATTGCCATTTCAAAAACCACCACCAATCTGGAGCGGGTTGGAGATGAGGCGGTCAAAATTGCCCGTATGGTGAAGTCCATCATTGATATGGGCATGCCTAAAACCCTGCCTTCTTCCGAATTGCACATTGCAGCAGACCTGGCAGCCAAGCTGATACGCCAGGCGCTGGATGCGCTGGCGCGCCTGGATGTGGATGCTGCAATAGCGATCATGCATGAAGATGATCAGATTGATAATGAGTTTGATGGTTTTGTCAGAAAACTGGTCACGTACATGATGGAAGATCCGCGCACCATTTCTGCCAGCCTTGATCTGCTGTTCATTGCCAAGGCATTGGAGCGCATTGGTGACCATGCCAAAAATATTGCCGAATTCATTATTTATATCGTTAAGGGCGCGGATGTGCGCCACACGTCGCGGGAAAAAATCGATTCAGCCATTCATTAATTGATGATGCAAGCACGGATATTGATTGTTGAAGATGAACCAGCCATTGCAGAGCTGGTGGCCATTAACCTGAAGCATGCGGGCTTTGGCAGTGAGACTGCGGTCGATGCCAGGGCCGCGCGGGTTGCGGTGGACCGGGAGCTGCCCGACCTGATACTGCTGGACTGGATGCTGCCTGGTGAAAATGGCCTGTCTTTGGCAAAATACTGGCGCCAGCAGACACGTACCAGCATGTTGCCTATCATCATGCTGACGGCCCGTGGAGATGATGCCGACATTGTCATGGGGCTGGATGCCGGTGCTGATGACTATATGATCAAACCGTTTTCAACCCAGGAAATGCTGGCCCGGATTCGTGCGCTGCTCAGGCGCCGGGCACCCGAAGCTGCAGCAGAGGTGCTGGAGGCCGGGGCGCTCAAGCTGGATCAGGCCACACTGAGCCTGACCTGGAACGACGAGACGGTGCGCATGGGGCCAACGGAGTTGCGGTTGCTGAATTATTTGATGAGCCATCCGGATCGGGTCCACAGCCGTGGCCAGCTTCTTGATAAAGTATGGGGTGACCATGTTTTCATTGAAGAGCGTACGGTGGATGTGCATGTGAAAAGACTGCGTTCTGTTCTGGCCCAGGCCGGCTGCACCGATTTGATTGAAACGGTACGCGGTGCGGGTTACCGTTTAAAGGGTTGATGTGAGGCGCTGGCATAGCAGACGCATTTTTTATTTTCTGCTGGCATTGTTTGTCGGTGGCCTGCTGGGTGGCTTGGCAACCTCTTTTCTTCGGTTTTCTGCCGGAGTCGGTGTGCTGGGGGGGGCGCTGTTAGGGTTAGTAGCGATCTGGTTGATTGATTTGCAGCGGGCGACCAAAGTCATGAATTGGCTGGAAAACGACGATGCGCAGGCCCAGTTGCCGCAGACGTTAAAAGGCCCGGTCGACATCTGGTCTGAACTGGCACGGCGCGCAGTACGCCTGATGCGTTTGCGTGATCGCCAGATCCAGTCCGAACAGCAGCAGTTGCAACAGTTTTTGTCTGCCATGCAGGTGGCGCCGACCGGCGTGTTATTGCTCGATGAGAATGATCAGGTGACCTGGGGCAACGCCAATGCAGCCTACTATCTGGGGTTGGAATTTCCGCGCGATTATCGACAGCATATTACCAATCTGGTGCGGCGGCCTGTGTTTGTCAATTATCTGATGCAGCATGCCTATGAAAACACGCTGCGCATGGAGTGGGGGCATGGGCAGCAGGGCACACTGATATTGCAGGTGGTCAACTACGATGAGCAGCGCAAGCTGGTTTTGATTCAGGATATTACGGAGCAGGAGCGTATTGACCAGATGCGGCGCGATTTTGTTGCGAATGTGTCGCATGAAATGCGCACACCGCTGACAG
Organism: Saezia sanguinis; assembly: GCF_963921665.1. Taxonomy (NCBI): domain Bacteria; kingdom Pseudomonadati; phylum Pseudomonadota; class Betaproteobacteria; order Burkholderiales; family Saeziaceae; genus Saezia; species Saezia sanguinis. The sequence goes on along the minus strand of NZ_CAWUGC010000002.1, from coordinate 84,291 downwards.
TGCTTGCCGGGTTCATTGAAACCATGCAGAACCTGCCATTGGACAAGGCGGAGCAGGCTCATTACCTGACGTTGATGGCCGAGCAGTCCAACCGCATGCAGGGTCTTATCAGTGATCTGCTGGCGCTGGCCAAGCTCGAAGGCAGCCCCGCACCAGGGATAGACTCATGGGTTCCTGTTGTTTTGTTGCTTGAGCAGGCAGAGCATACAGCCAGACAGCTTTCCGGCGGACAACATGAGATAAGTTTTTCAAAGGCGGGCTCAGACCAGATTGCAGGAGAGCAGACGGAGCTGCTCAGTGCATTGAGTAATCTGGTCAGCAATGCTGTGCGTTACACGCCGCATGGCAGCAAAATTGCCGTGACCTGGCAGGTTGAACCGGATGGCAGCGGGCTGTTGGTTGTCAAGGACAATGGGGCCGGCATTGCCAAAGAGCATATTCCGCGTTTGACAGAGCGTTTTTACCGGGTGGACCGTAGCCGTTCACGCCAGACCGGCGGTACCGGGCTGGGGCTTTCCATTGTCAAGCATGTGATGCAGCGTCACGAAGGTGCACTGGAAATTGACAGCATACTGGGCAAAGGTTCTTCATTTATCTTGAAGTTTCCGGCCAGCCGCGTCCGGCACGTTCAAGTTCCGGCTGAACTGTAGGTATTGATTAATATGACCCGTTGCGGTCCTGTTGTTGCAGGTGCTGCGAGATGCCTTGCGCAAATAATCCAAGCTGATACAACCTGATGCCGTCACGGCCCAACCACTGAAAATGTTTCAGCCAGCGCAGGCGGGTCAGTTGCCGGAACAGGCGTCTGGCCTCCTGTTGTACATCAGCAGACTCTTGTTGCAGGTAATTCAATAAGAATTGCTGGCAGGCGGCCATGTCCTGAGTGACCAGGCTGGCAGTGGAGTGCAGAAACAAAGCCCAGTCGCGAATCTGTGCCTGGGCCAGTGTCATGACGGCGCTGGGGTCTTCTTCCAGGTCAAGAAAATAGATCTGATATGAAGGCTGACCGGGCAGCGGGGCTGGCATTTTGTGCAACAACATATTGCGGGCAAAACACTGACTGAGAAAACAGCCGCGGGCGTGCACATCGGCAATGCTTTTTACTGCCTGCTGCCAGAGTTGCTGGCGCTCAAGCCATGCATCTGCATTTAACTGCTCATCCAGATTTTTGTCACCCACCGTGCTCAGCGCGATCCATTGGGATGTGCTTGCCACAACATCGGGCACCGGAACGCCTGCTTCTTTCAGGCGCAGCAGCATTTGTTTTTCAATCTGTAATGAGGCAATGCCGCCAGGGCCGCCGGCATGAGGTGGCGCCTGAAAATAAGGCATTTCCATCCAGATCATCAACTGATTGGTGAAGGTGTACAACCAGCGTAACCGGGGCGCACTGGGCGTTTTGATCCACAGCGCCTGCCCTTGTTCGGTGGTGAGCTGAAATGTGCGGTCCTGCGGACGTGTCTGCCTGTGGGCTGCGATAGCCTGTTCGAGCGCATCAACCGGCGGGGTGTTCAATTCTTTTACCCTTCTACAGGCAGGTCATACCAGAAGCGGACCGCATTCCAGGCTTCTACCGGACTGTCTACAAACTGGAACAGGTCGACATCTTCGGGGGAGATCATTTCCATGTCCAGCAGCATTTCAAAATTGACCAGTTGTTTCCAGAATGAGCTGCCATAAAGCACCACCGGTACGGGTCGGCTTTTATGCGTTTGAATCAGCGTGAGCATTTCGAAAAGCTCATCCAGCGTGCCAAAGCCACCGGGGAACGCAATGAGCGCTCTGGCGCGCATCATGAAGTGCATTTTACGGGTGGCAAAATAGTGAAAGCGCAGGCACAGTTCAGGTGTAATGTACGGGTTGAATTTCTGTTCATGCGGCAGGACGATATTGAGCCCGATGTTGGGGCTGCCGCTTTCGCTGGCACCACGGTTGGCCGCTTCCATGATGCCGGGGCCGCCACCGGTGCAGACAAACACCTTACGATCCTGTGGTGCTGCCTGCTCATAGGCGCCGATCATCTGCCCGATAATGCGGGCATCTTCATAGTAGCAGGAGTCTGCCAGCAGTTTCTGGGCGCGTTTAAGCTGAAGCTGAGATGCCGAATCCTGCGGGGTCAGGCTGAGTTGATGCTCTGCATCCCGCAGCAGTTGTGTGGCCGCTTCGCGTGAACGCAGGCGGGCGCTGCCAAAAATCACAATGGTGGAGTTGACATTGTGCTCTTTAAGGATCAGGTCTGCTTTGAGCAATTCCAGCTGGAAACGCACGCCGCGGGTTTCATCACGCAGCAGAAAATCACCATCACTGAAAGCCAGGCGAAATGCGGGCGGATCTTCCAGTTCTTTACGCGGGTCTACGATGTCACGTGCCGCAATGGTTGATTTTGTATTGAGAAGATGAAGGTTTGCGTTCATAACTTGAATTCTGAAAAGCTAAAGGGCGTGATAGCATGCCCGAGAAGCTTGCATTATAAAGCAAGGCATTTTTCCTAAAAATGTAAAGTACGGATCATGAAATAGAAAAGAGCCTGTGAAAGGCTCTTTCTGCATGCTTGATATCAAGCAGTTAACCTGCTATACACCGTGCATTTACACGCGGCGGCGGTATTCGCCGGTACGGGTATCAATTTCCACTTTATCGCCCTGGTTGACGAAAATAGGAACCTGTACTTCATACCCGGTGGTCAGTTTGGCGGGTTTGAGCACCTTGCCGGAGGTATCGCCTTTGACGGCAGGCTCGGTCCAGGTGATTTCACGCACCACAGAGGTCGGCAGTTCTACGGAAATGGCTTTGCCTTCATAAAAAACCACTTCAACTTCCATGCCGTCTTCCAGGAAGTTCAGTGCGTCACCCATGTTTTCGGCTTCAACTTCATACTGGTTGTATTCGGCATCCATGAAAACGTACATGGGATCGGCAAAATAGGAGTAGGTGCAGTCTTTATGGTCCAGAATGACCTGGTCCATTTTGTCGTCGGCACGGAAAACGACTTCGGTGCCCATGTTGTTGAGCAGGCCTTTGAGTTTCATGCGCACGGTTGCAGCGCCGCGGCCTCCGCGGCTGTATTCGGTCTTCAGGACAATCATCGGATCTTTGCCCTGCATGATCACATTGCCGGCACGGATTTCTTGAGCAATTTTCATAACGAATGGTGTAACTTGAGTTGGTAAAAATAGAAGCCGCTCACGATCAAAGCAGGATATGTCAATCTCACAAATTTTAAATGGTCGTGTTGTGGCTTAAGCCATCAAGCATGCTCAGAAAAAGTATCTGCTGCCTAATGGCAAATTGGATAAACAACACATTTTAGCAGATCGGGCCGCGCTCTGGAGGGAACAAGCGCAAATGGATAGGGTATGCGGCCGGAATATAGAATCTCTTCCATGGTTTTTTATTCAGATATACAGTGGTTTCAGGTTCATGCTGCCGATGTGGCAGTGCTTTTTTGTTGCACAAACTGAATCAGCGATGTGACCAGGTCGGGTTGTGCCATCAGCCGGTGTTCCAGTTTTTTGAGCGCCAGTGCAGTTGCATCAAATAACGAAAGCAAACAGGCCCAGTTTGGTGCTGATTGTGCGCTCCATTGGCGTTCAAAATCAACCCAGGCCGAAGGGGCATCAGGGACCAGGGCAAGAAAGGCGTCCAGTTTATGCTGGTGTTCGCCGTCATCTTGGATGTAAGGTTGCCAGATAAAGGGTTTGCCAGCCCAGATGGCACGGACCCAGGAGTCTTCTCCGCGTACCATGTTCAAATCGCTGCTCCATAGCAGGCGGTCAAAATCCTGCTGAGACAGAAAAGGCAGCCAGGTGATGGTGATGCGACCATATTGCAGGGTGACGGGCGACTGAGGCGCCGCATTAGGGAGGTCTGTTGCCGGAATGGACAGCAACGGGTTCAGCGCTTGCGCGGTTGCTCCCGGCGTGACCAGCAAGTGTACGGGTGTTGCGCTGTTTTGCCACTGTGCTATTAATTCAGGCAGGCCGCGGTTGGCATAACAGAAGAGGCTGATGCGCAGATGGTCCGGCATCACAGGGATGCTATGTTGCAGCAGCCAGGTGCCGGGATCAAAATTCTGCTGCATTTGCGGTAATTTAGGCTCACGCAACAGCCCCCCGGTTTCTGGTGTGAAGCCGGGGTAATAGAACCAGCGGGTTAAGCCTTTGGCTGGCCCTGCCTGCTGCGGGGAGGGAAGGCCATGACACTGTGCCGCGTAAGGCTGGGCGCTGAGGTATTCCAGGTTAATCCAAATGGGAGGGGGGGGGAGCACGGCTGCCTGTTGGAGATAACTGTCTGGGGCGTGGCAGCCAAATGCTTCAATCAGAACTTCTCCAGGGGCAATATGATCGGCTGCCTCATGCCAAGGTACAATCTGCACTTGGGGGCATGTGGCTGATGGTGTGTTCATCCATGACAGTGGCTGCGGGTCGTCGATCCACAGCCGTGCAGATATTCCGTGTTGCCCCAGTTGTGTTGCCAGCCGCCAGCAGATCCCGGCATCGCCCCAGTTGTCTATAACCTGGCAAAAAATGTCCCAAATAGGTTTTTTCATCATGCTGTATTGTCGCAAATTGGCAGAATCATTTATGCTGTAGGGTAACCAAAGGCCGGTTGAATTTCCCATGAATCGAAAATCTCAGAAATCCAAAGATAAAAGCAGCCAGAGCGATTCAGCGCCATCCTCCTGTGTACAGAGTGAAGGCGCTGAAGAGCTTGAGCCTGCAACTGATGCGCAGCAGGCTACCGATCAGGATAAACCTGCGATCAGCCCTACCGAAGCACAGCGCCAGTTGTTGCTGGAGACGGTTGCCGCATTGCCTGCGCTGCCTGGAGTGTATCGTTATTTTGATGCCGCAGACCAGGTGTTGTATGTAGGGAAAGCGCGGAATCTGAAAAACCGTGTATCCAGCTATTTTCACCAGAACCATGAAGGCACCCGCATTGGCCTGATGGTTTCGCGCATTGCCCGCCTTGAAACCACGACGGTTCGCACAGAAGCAGAAGCACTGTTGCTGGAAAATAACCTGATCAAAACGCTGAATCCGCGCTACAACATTGTTTTTCGCGATGATAAGAGTTATCCCTACCTGCGCATCAGCGTGCACGACTATCCGCGTATCAGCTACTACCGTGGCGCGGTGAACAAACAGCATCATTACTATGGCCCTTATCCGAATGCCTGGGCGGTCAAGGAGTCGATCCAGTTATTGCAAAAACTGTTCAAGCTGCGTACCTGTGAAGACACCGTGTTTAACCACCGTGACAGGCCGTGCCTGCTGTATCAGATCAAGCGCTGTTCGGGGCCTTGCGTCAAGCTGGTCAGCCAGGCGGATTACCGGGCCGATGTATTGAGTGCCGAGGAGTTTTTGGAAGGGGATACAGATGCCGTGATGGGGCAGTTGCAAAGCAGGATGAATGCACATGCGCAACAACTGGAGTTTGAGCAGGCGGCGCTGGTCAGAGACCAGCTCAGTGCGCTGGCCGGGGTGTTGCAACAGCAAGCCGTAGAAGCCAACAGTGCCACGCAGATGGACAAAGAGGTGGACATCATTGCGGTTAAGGTACAGGGCGGAAAAGCCTGTGTGAACCTGGCGATGGTGCGCGGTGGCAGGCATTTGGGAGACCGGGCTTATTTTCCGGCGCATGTGGAAGATGGTACGCAGGTTCGTCTGGTAGACCAGCAACTGTTGCAACCGGATGAGCAGCAGGCATCGGACAAGAAAAAAACAGGGACTGCCTTGTTGAGCCATACGGCGGAAAACGCGGTGCTGGAAGCATTTATTGCGCAGCACTATATTGATTTGTCTTTGCCGGCGGTGTTGGTGGTGAGCCAGCCGATTTCTGCAGAGCTGGTTGCCACATTGCAGGAGCAGGCCGGGCGGAAAGTGCATGTGGTAACGCATCCGCGCGGGCAACGCCGGGTCTGGCTGGATATGGCAGAACAAGGGGCGTCGCTGGCACTGGCGCGGTTGCTGTCGCAGGAAGGAACGCAGCGCGAGCGTACGCGGGCATTGGTAGGGGCTTTGGGGCTGGATGTGGAGCGGATTGATGAGCTGCGCATTGAGTGCTTTGATATCAGCCACACATCCGGCGAGGCCACCATGGCCTCTTGCGTGGTTTACCAGGACCACAAGATGCAGAATGCCCAGTACCGGCGTTATAACATCCGCGGCATTACGGCGGGGGATGATTACGCCGCGATGAAACAGGTTTTGCTGCGGCGATACAGCAAAGTGGTAGAAGCCATGCAGGGCGCTGCGGCAACTGGCGAGCCGGTGGATGCTGCTGCCGACAGTGACGTACAAGACAAAGATAAGGTTGCCAGTACGGTCACGGCCCGGATGCCGGATCTGGTGCTGATTGACGGCGGAAAAGGCCAGGTAGCTGTTGCACGGGAGGTGTTTGAGCAGTTGGGGCTGGACCTTTCCTGCATTGTCGGGGTGGAAAAAGGGGAAGGGCGCAAGGTGGGGCTGGAGGAACTGGTGTTTGCCGATGGGCGCCCCAAAGTGTATCTGGGACACGATTCCGCCGCCTTGATGCTGGTGGCTGAAATTCGCGATGAGGCGCACCGTTTTGCCATTACCGGGATGCGCTCACAGCGGGCCAAGGTGCGCACTGGCGCAAGCCGGCTCGAAGATATTGCCGGCATCGGCCCCAAGCGTAGGGCGAAGCTGCTGCAGCGGTTTGGTGGTGTTCGCGGTGTGGCGAATGCCAGCGAAGAGGACCTGGCAACGGTAGAGGGGATTTCCCGTGAACTGGCGCATGAAATTTACCGGGCGCTCAGATAAGATAGTATCGTACTGGTGAAGCATGCTTTTTTGAATGTGCTGCAAAGCAGCGTGTATTCGTCTTATACTTGCTGCTAATGCAGCTTTGAAAAGCTGGACAATGGCTGGATAATGATCCAGATGCTGTGATGGGCTTTCGGAGACGTCCTTATCAGTAGCGGCTTATCAGTTATGCTTGCGACGTTTGAAGTGGCCGGGTTCACAAAAAAATATGGACTTCGTTCGTTATCTGATTTGATGCTGATGTATTGATTGGATTTTGGATTTTTATATAAAACCTGCGGCGAAATATGCCATTGATCAAAAACTGAGCCTGCGATGTTTTTTACAATTCCTACCTTATTGACCTGGACGCGCATCATTGCCATTCCGCTGATCATCGCGGTTTATTATGTGTTCCCGCAAGCCGCGTCATACCGTGATTTCATCGCCGCCGGGTTGTTTGCCGCAGTTGCCGTGACTGACTGGTTTGACGGTTATCTGGCGCGCAAGCTGAACCAGACATCGGCTTTTGGTGCGTTTTTAGACCCGGTTGCAGATAAATTCCTGGTCTGTGCTTCCTTGCTGATTTTGCTGGAACTGGGCCGGATCAACTCGTTTATTGCTCTGATCATTATCGGACGTGAAATTGCCATTACGGCGCTGCGCGAGTGGATGGCGCAGATTGGCGCTTCTGCCAGCGTGGCGGTGCACATGGTTGGCAAAGCCAAGACCATGGTTCAGATGCTGGCGATTCCGTTTCTGTTGTTGTACCGTAAGATTTGGGTGATTGATACCGCATGGTGGGGTAGCTGCCTGATTTATATTGCAGCGATTCTGACCATCTGGTCGATGGTTTATTATTTGCGCAAAGCGATACCAGAAATTCGAAGACAGGCCAACAGGAGTTGATGTAAATAAGTTGAATAATGTCTGTTTATTCGATGAAACGTGTGAGAATGCGTTTAAGTTCATGTATCATTGCGGATGTCAGATCTTGCCTGAAGGCCTTATCCAGGCGGCAGGCGGGTTACGGAGGATATGATCAAGTCTTGCAGTTTGTGGCTGAATGCCAGTGCAGGTTTGCTGTCATACAACGGTGGATAGTAGTTATATATAGGAGGTTTTTGTGAATAAGACAGAACTGATTGAATACATTGCCAAGAATGCTGATATGCCTAAAGCCGCTGCTGGTCGCGCTTTGGATGCCATGATTGCTGGTGTAAAAACCACGCTGAAGAAAAAAGGTACCGTGACTTTGGTTGGTTTTGGTACATTTTCTGTGGCTCAGCGCAAGGCCCGTACCGGGATGAATCCGCGTACCAAAGAAAAAATCAAAATCAAAGCTGCCAAAGTGCCACGTTTTCGCCCTGGCAAAGCTTTGAAAGATGCTGTAAAATAAGCAGCTCTTTTCACAGATCAGAACATAAGTTCTGGCTGTGGGTGCTTAGCTCAGTTGGTAGAGCGGCGCCCTTACAAGGCGTAGGTCGGCGGTTCGAACCCGTCAGCACCCACCACAATACGGTGAAATTTGTGCAATGTCAGCTATAATGGCATGGCGCCAGTTTTATAGAAGCATGGCAAACCGTATTGCAGATAGATGCTTCTACATGAACAAGGCGGACTTCGGTTCGCCTTTTTTGTTGTTTTATTTAATTACCATAAAGAAGAGTTTGTGACATGCTGGATATGATTCGGACACATAAGCGGTTGATGCTGCTGATCCTTGTTTTACTGGTTTTCCCTTCCTTCGTATTCTGGGGGATACAGTCGAGTCATATGTCTTCCGGTTCTGCCGGAGAAGTGGCCAAGATTGCCGGCATGCCGATCACGAAGGTGCAACTGGATGCTTATCTGAAAGCCCGTGTGAGCCAGATCATGGACGAAAACCCCGGCATTGACCCGCAGGTGTTTGAGACGCCGGAGTTCAAGCAGGTTATGCTCAACCGCATGATTTTGGGGCAGTTGCAGAGCATTGCCGCGCAGGACAGCAGGTTGTTCATTTCGGACTACGCATTGCGGGGTGCTTTGCTGCAGGATCCCAATATCCGCTCCCTCCTCAAGCCAGACGGCTCTTTGGATGTCAAAGAGTATGAGGCATTGTTGCAGCGAAATGGTTTGCAGCCACAGCGGTATGAGGAAAATGTACGTGCACGCGTCATGGAGCAGCGTTTGATGAGCGCTGTTTCTGGCGGTTTTGTCTCTCAGACAGAAATCGATCAGTTTCTTCAGATACTGGGTGAAAAATATGTGATCCGGCAACAGCTTTTTGTGCCGGCAGACTTTACCTCGCAGGTGAAACTGTCTGACGAAGACCTGAAGCAGTATTATGAACAGCATCAGAATGTTTTCAAAACGGATGAGTTTGCCAGCATTGAATATGTGGTGTTTGATGCAGAAAAATACATGGCTGGCAAGGAAATGCCCGAAAGTACGCTGCGCGAATATTATGAACAGAATCTGAGTTATTTCACCAACCCGGAACAGCGCCGGGCCAGTCATATTCTGATTGAAGTTGACCCTGATGCACCTTTGGAGCAACAGGAGCAGGGGCGTGCCAGAGCGCAGCAACTGCTGGATACGGTACGCCAGGATCCAACCAAGTTTGCCGAAATTGCCAAAGCCAGTTCGGATGATAAGAGCAGTGCGACAGCAGGCGGTGACCTGGGCTTCTTCGGGCGTAAAGCCATGGTGCAGTCTTTTGAGGATGCCGTTTTTACGCTGCAAAAAGAGGGCGATATCAGCGACCTGGTTATAACGCCTTATGGCTACCATATTATCATGCTGACCGGTATCAAGGCTGCCGAGCCCATGCCTTTTGAACAGGTGAAAGCAGATATTGAAAAGCAGTTGCATGCACAATGGGTGGAGCAGCAGTTTGCCCAGGTGGCCAGAGAATTCCGCAACGATGTCAACGCGGGTGAAAATACGCTGACAACGCTGGCAGATAAATATGGGCTGACAGTCGAAAAGGCTGAGCGTGTCACACCCACACCGCCAGCCGGCGCCAGCGGTGTTTTTGCCAGCCCGGCATTTTTAACGGCTGCTTTTGCACCGCAGGCACGTGAAGGCCAGCAAAATACGGCGGCAGTGGAAATTACACCAACTCAACTGGCAACAGCCCGGGTTGTGGCTTATACGCCGGCGCAGTTGAAGCCGTATGAAGAGGTTCAGGCCCAGGTGAAGGCAATGGCGACTCAGGAAAAAGCGGTTGATCTGGCCCGTGCCGCTGGTGAAGAAGCGCTGAAAACATGGCAGCAATCGCCGGAACAGGCCAACAGTGCGCCTGAGCTGACCATTACCCGCCAACTTGTGACGGGAGTGGCCCCGCAGACGGCTTCAGAAGTGTTCCGTCTGTCTTCGGCAGCACAGTTGCCACAGTCTCTGGGTGTTAATTTGAATGAAGGGGGCTATGCACTGGTGCAGTTGCAAAGGGTAGACCCGGCAGATCCGGTGGATGCAAGCACGCGCGCCATGATTCAGTCTGCACTGATGCAACAGTCAGTCAATGCTCAGGAGCAGGCATACATGAATTACCTGCAGACAAAATATGATGTGAAAGTTTTTGCTGAGGCATTAAGAGCAAGCGGGCAGTAAGCACTGCTGGCCGTTATTAACGGCTGGATGCCTTGACATCCTCACCATACCGGTTCAGCCTGGATATGGTGGGGATTTTTATTTGCAGAAAGGCTGCATATTTTACGTTATTGCAGGACGGGCATTTTATGGGCCTGTGCGCAGCCTGCGGGTGTATTTACAGGGTGTCAGGGGCCAGATCTGACAGCATATGGACACCGTGGTAACGCGGGATCAGGTAAAACTCAATCAGTTCGGTCAGGTCTTTTTCATCACTGGCCGCCGGCAGCCAGTCGGGTTTTTTGTCTTTGTCTATAACGAGTGCCCGAATGCCTTCTACCAGGTCGCCGCGCGCGCAGCAGCCCATGGCCGCATTGAACTCCATTTTATATACATCGGCAAGCGACATGGTCCGGGCCATATCCTGCAATATCCAGGAGAGGTACAGCGAGCTTGGCGCACCGTTTCGGGCCGCCAGCATATAAGGTTCAAACCATGTGTTTTGCTGCCCAAGTTGCATCAGTTGCATGAGGAAAGAGCGACAATCCGGTGCATTGCACAAGGCAGCCAGTTCTGCCGCGTGTTCCAGCAGTGTGCTGTTTTGGCAGTATTGCCAACTGGCAAAGCTTTGCAGGATATTGTGCAGCGTGTGCTCGTTGTGTACCGGGTCTGTTTGCCAGTCAGCCCAGGTCAGCGCGCCGATGACATCCTGTTTGCGCTGGTGTTCAATGATCATATCGGCCAGGCCGCTGAACAAGGCGTCGGCTGCATTCAGGCGTGCCGCGGTGAGTGCGATAAAACGGCCGATACGCGCAGGAATCTGCCCCAGGAACCATGAGCCGGCGACATCGGGAAACAGGCCGATGGAAATCTCCGGCATTGAAAAGGTGGCATTTTCTGTGGCGATGCGGTAGCGCGCCCCGTGCGATAAGCCGATACCACCGCCCATGACAAAACCGTGCAGCCACGCAATGATGGGTTTGGGGTAATGGTGGATGAAATAATCGAGCTGGTATTCCTTGGCAAAAAATTCCTGTGCATAAGATGAAATGTCATGCTCAGCCGATGGGTCTTGCGGGGCGGTCAGCGCCTGGTAAAGCTGTCTGAGGTCGGCGCCGGCACAAAAAGCCTTGTCGCCTTCACCTTCCAGCCAGACGGCAATCATGTTGGGGTCGTAGCGCCATGCCTGTAACTGTTGGCCGATGAGCCGGACCATCTCATACGTCAGCCCGTTGAGCGTTTTGGGGCTGTTCAGAGTGATTCTGCCAATGGTGTGAGTACCTTTGGTCGGGATAATGGCGAAGGAAACAGGTGTATTCACAGGCATTTTTTCTTTGGCTCTGGGTTGTGTCCTATCATAACGACAGTATAGGGAATATACCTGATATGGGTATCGCCTGTTTTTAAAGAAACGGGAATAGCTGATGGAAAGGATACGATATGCAACTCAGGGCGTTGGGCCGATCAGGCCTGAAAACGGCACCGCTGGTTTTTGGCGGCAATGTGTTTGGCTGGACAGCAGATGAAGCTACATCATTTTCATTACTGGATGCGTGGCTGGACGCCGGTTTTAATATGGTGGATACAGCCGACGTTTACTCAAGCTGGGTGAGCGGACATGCGGGGGGCGAGTCGGAAACCGTCATTGGCAAATGGCTGAAAGCAACCGGCAAACGCGACAGGGTGATACTGGCGACCAAGTTGGGAAAACCGATGGGAGCACGGTTAAAAGGCCTTTCCCGTGCATATATGAAGCAGGCTGTGGAGGCGTCTTTGCGGCGGTTGCAAACTGATTACATTGATTTGTACCAGGCGCATGAAGACGATGCGTCAACACCTCTGGAAGAAACCCTGGGCGCATTTGCCGACTTGATCAAAGAAGGCAAAGTTCGGGCGATCGGCGCATCCAATTACACGGCTGAGCGTTTTGAGGCGGCATTGAATGTCAGTGAGAAACTGGGTTTGCCGCGTTATGAAAGCATGCAGCCGGAATACAACCTGTATGACCGGCAGGGGTTTGAAGCCAGGATGCAGACACTTTGCGTGCAGAAACAAGTCGGCGTGATCAATTACTATGGACTGGCAGCCGGGTTTCTGAGCGGCAAATACCGCAGTGAAAAAGATTTGCAGGGGCGTGCCCGGGGTGTGCGTATTATAGAGAAGGGGTATATGGGGCCCCGTGGCATGCGGATACTGGCGGCGCTGGACAGCGTAGCGCAAAAACTCAATACCACGCCGGCAGCAGTTACCCTGGCGTGGGAGCTGGCGCAGCCAGGTATTACCGCCCCGATTGTCAGTGCAACTTCTTTAACGCAGTTGCATGAACTGGCTCAGGCCGCTGCGCTGAAGCTGGGGCAGGATGACATGGATCTGCTGACCCGGGCTAGTCATTTGCCGTAAGGGCTATTTGCGCTGTTGCCGCTTTGCCAGATAGTCGCGCTGAAGAATGCACATGCGAATGGCATCGCGATAGGCGCCGTTGACGAAAAACTCTTCGCGCAAAGTGCCTTCAGGCTCATACCCGAGCTGGGTATAAATATGAATGGCCTTGGTATTTTCTTTATCGACATACAGCGATAGTTTGTGCAGGTTCAGTACCTGGAAGGCGTAGTCAATGGCCATTTGGGTGGCTTGTTTGGCATATCCGCGACCCTGTTGCCCTGGGGCAATGATGATCTGAAACTCTGCGTGGCGGTGAATCAGGTTGATTTCAACCAGCTCGACCAGGCCGACAGGAATGCTCTCGGCATTGGCAACGATAAAGCGCCGTTCACTCTGGTCGTGCGTATGGCGTTGGTAAATTTCAACCAGTTCGTCAAAAGATACAAAAGGTTCTTCAAACCAGTAACGCATGACAACGGCGTTGTTGTCCAGCGTATGAACAAATCTGAGGTCTTCCCGCTCTAAAGGGCGCAGGGTAATTAGGTTATTGATATCTGTCATAAAAGCACTCACAATGGGAGTTTTGAGGTATCTCCCTGGGCTCTATTTTAGCTTTGTTGTGTGCCGTGCTCAGCGCATGGGGTTATGTGCGGGAAAGCCTGCGTGTGGCCAGCCAGCATAACAGTGCGCCGCAAATGAGAAGTATCAGGCCAAACCAGAAAAAAGGTGTTGGCAGTGTTTTCAGCCACATGCAGGCAATAATGGCAGATAAGGCTGGCGTGAAGTAAGACGCAAAAGTGAGCGTCATGAGGTTACCCTGCTGTATGCCGATGTTCCATACGGTGTATGCGGTTGCTGTTGAAATGCCCAGAAAGATCAGCTCCATGATGATGCGTGTACTCCATACGATGGGCTGGTATGGCTGGAACAGCAGGTTGGTCCACAGCAGCAGTGCAGTTACCAGCAGAAAGGGTGCAACGCTTCTGTTGCCGCGGCCGTATTTTTTGACCAGATTGTTGTACAAAGCCCAGATAATGGCTGCGGCCAGTGCCATGGTGTAAGGAATGGGGTTGCCGGTAATGTTGATCCAGAGCGCATGTGGCGACCATGAGCCATTGCTGCTCATGATCAGGACGATACCGCCCAGGGCAAGCAACATGCCCAGCCAGACAGCGCCATTGGTTTTTTGTTTGTGGATCGGAATGGCCAGCAGAATCGTCAGGCAGGGCCACAGATAATTGATCATGCCCAGCTCGATCGATTGCAGATGGGTGTGCGCCAGGCCAATCGCCCCGATCAGGCATATTTCATAAGCAACAAACAGGCTGCCGCACAGCAACAGGTACGGGCGTGAGTAAGCGCTCCATGCTGATTTCCCCTGCAGCACCAGTACAAACAGAAAAGCACTGGTGAAAATGAATGCGGCACCGGCAGCTGGCCCCAGCGCACTGGTGATGCTGCGCATCAGGCCCAAAGACATGCTCCACAGCACAATGGCCAGCAGCCCGCATAATGTTGCACGATGAGATGTCATGATTTTTCTGTCATTATCAATGCTGCAGCGTCCATAGCCGGGCAATGTCTGCGGCCCGCTGTTGTAGCAGTTCACGCACATGCTGGTACGCGTAATCGAGTGTGACAGGGCCAGGCGCAATGCTGAATGCTGCTGTAATGCCGTGCTGGTAAAGTTGTTGGTAACCTTCCTGAAGGTTGCCGGCCAGCGCAATGACAGGTATATGCTGAGCTTGCGCCAGCCGGGCGACGCCTATTGGCGTTTTGCCGTGCAGGGTTTGTGCGTCGAGCTGCCCTTCACCGGTGATGACCAGATCAGCCCCACGCAGCGATTGTTCCAGCCCGGTCAGCTCAGCTACCAGCTCAACACCAGGGCGCAGCCTGGCATTCAGAAACGTGAGGGCGGCAAAACCCAGCCCGCCAGCCGCACCTGCACCGGGAGTGTTGCGATACTCTACAGCCAAGGTGTGATGGCATATATCGGCAAAGTGCGCCAGTGCATGGTCCAGTACGGCAACAACTGAAGCCGATGCACCTTTTTGCGGGCCAAATACGGCTGAAGCGCCTTGCGGCCCGCACAGCGGGTTGCTGACATCGCAGGCTGCAATGAAGCGCACATGTTTTAAACGCGGGTCGAATGTATCCAGCCCGATGGCGGCAAGCTGTGCCAATGCGGCGCCACCGGCAGGCAGGGGTTGGTGGTTCCGGTCGAGCAATTGCAGTCCCAGGGCACTGAGCATGCCGCAACCGCCATCGTTGGTGGCACTGCCTCCCAGTGTGAGGATGATGGTCTGTGCACCAGCATCCAATGCTGCCAGAATCAACTGGCCTGTGCCGTAGGTGCTGGTGTGCAATGGGTTGCGTTGATTTGGCGGAACCAGATGCAGCCCGCTGGTACAAGCCATTTCAATGACGGCCGTATGCGAGTCAGGCAGCCAGCACCAGGGGGCATGGACCGGGTTTCCCAACGGGTCTGATGCGTTGCACGTTCTTTTTTCACCGTTGAGGGCATTGAGAATGGTATCGGCGGTTCCCTCCCCGCCATCTGCCATCGGGTGCAAAATGAGCAGATCCTGCGGTCGCACGTGGTGCCAGCCTTGTGCGATAGCCTGTGCCACCTCGGTAGCGCTGAGGCTTTCTTTGAACGAATCAGGTGCAATGACGATGGAAGGCATGGCAATGGGGCAGAGTGGGACCAGGGTAACCGGTTTGAACTGCTTATGGGCAGCTATCAAAACCGCTGTTCATTTGAATTATAGGCAGTGCGGGGTTTGTTGCCCGGCCGTACTGTCAAATTAAGCGGTGGTAAGTCAATATTTTGGTAAGATAGTGGGTGGAGCAATGAATCTGTTAGGGTAGAATAAACTGGCTTCATTACAAGGGATGCTTTATGCATGAGATGAACTTAAAAGAAATGACGTTTGAATACCACCCGGCAGCAGGAGAACTGCATTTTTCTGTCGGCAAGGCCTTGGTATACCGTCGGGGACAATCGGGGTTGATGCTGGATAACAACCCATTCGGAACGCCTGAGTTGACACCTGTTACGCAACTGAAAATGCTGCAAGATCCGGTACGCCTGGCTTATGAATCAATTGTGAAGGGTGGCAAGTCCCAGTTTCTGGCAAAAGCAAATTACACCTGTGACGAGTTGATCTTCCCGCATATTGAGAGCGCACACTGCCAGGGGGTTCAGTTGCCGGCTGGTGGTGATGACAAAATCAGCATGGAGTTTGAAGGCGGAGCCCTGAGCCGCATGATGGTGGCGAAAAACGGTGCCGGTTCCGACGATGGCATCTATATCTTCCGCGAGGAAAACAAACTGTACTACCTGCAGAAAAATCCCAAACGCAGGTTGCTGGTGTCGCGTCTGAGTTTTGAGGAAGGTTTTTTCCGTATGCAGACGGATGAAGGCGATATTGCCTGGCGGGCCCATTTGTGTCCGTTTGTCAGCGAGATAGTCGCTGATGTTCTGAATACAATGTAAAACCGATGAGAGATTAAAGGTTAGAATTGCGCCATTGCAGGTTGAACCCTGTGTTTTTGAATTGGTTCATGTCTTAATCTGTTTAGAAAGAAATGATGATGAAAAAAGTGAAAGCAATTGTTTGTGGGTTGATTCTGGCAACGGCGGGTGTGACATCTGTCTATGCCGGCCCTTATGCCGACCGCATGGGGCAATGCCTGGTTCAGAAAACAACGCCTCAGGACCGGATGGCTTTGATGCAGTGGTTTTTCTCTGCCATGGCCGCACACCCCAACCTGAAAGGGGTGGCAAATATCTCGGATAAACAGGCACAGTCTTATGACCAGAACGTGGCCAAGCTGCTGATGCGCCTGCTGACACAGGATTGCCGCGCCGAGGTGAAAGAAGCCGTGAGCCGGGAAGGCAACACAGCGATGCAGGGAAGCTTTCAGGTGCTGGGGCAGGTTGCCGCAGTGGACCTGATGCAATCGCCGGACGTGCAAAAACGCATGATGGGTTTCACCCAGTATCTGGATGAGAAAAAACTTGAAGATGTTATGAAATAAGCTTGACATGTTCATGCAACTAAAAAGGAGCCGTAAAGGCTCCTTTTTAGTTTTTAAGGCACAGAAAATGAGGCAATATAAGCCCACCGATTCAAGGCGCGCCTATCGGCAAAACGGTGCGGCCATACTGCTCGTTGAGCACTTCGGCCATTGCCAGATAAATGGCACTGAGGCCGCAGACAATGCCTTCAAAACCTGCAATACTCAAAATGAATTTACTCTGTGTGATATTGCCGATGGCCAGCAGCGCAAAAAGAATGGTCAGGCTGCCGAATACGAACTGCAATCCCCGGTTGGCTTTTAAGGTGCCGAAGAACATGAACAGGGTGAAGATACCCCACATGGCCAGGTAGATGCCAAAGAACACGTGGTTTGTTGGCGCAGTGCTTGCAGATGCAGGCAGGTACCAGATGCCGACCAGCGTCATCCAGAAAAAGCCGTAGGATGTAAATGCCGTCACGCCAAATGTATTGCCTTTTTTAAACTCCAAAATGCCAGCGATAACCTGTGCCAAGCCGCCATAAAAGATACCCATGGCGACAATGGCTGTTGCGACGGGAAAAAAACCTGCATTATGGATGTTCAGTAAAACGGTGGTCATGCCAAATCCCATTAAACCGAGCGGGCCAGGGTTGGCCAGTTTGTCTACGTTCATATGTTTGTCTCCGTGAAATTTTATTTATGGTGAATTCATTATATTCGGTGCGAACCATATCAGACTACAGTGTCGGTCATACCAGATTTTGCATGCACATGGGTGGCATCAAGTTGGTAGATAATGCAATGATTCAAACAGTTATAAAGTGACCGGTATGATGCCTCAGAGAATTGATCTGCAACCGCATGGCAATGCAATCAAAGCGCAGGAGATGGCGCGTTATATGAAAAACAGGTTTCCGTTTCTGGGGATTAATAAACCCGAGCGGCATGCGTTGATCAAACCGCTGTTAAAGCATTCTCAAAGCTGGACGCCCCGGCAGTTATCGGCAGAAGTGCTGTATTACTATGGCCTGCCAGAGCGTGAATACCAGTATCTGGCCATTGATCTTGTGCAGGCCAATGTCAAAAAGGTGACTCTGGCAGATTGGGAGCGCTGCTATTTTGATTTGTTGGACCAAAAGGCCTGGTGGGACAGCGTAGATTCCCTGCGAAAGCCTTTGGCGGATTTGCTGCTGCAAAATCCGGATCAATTGGCGCATGTGGTTCAACTGCTGATGAATGATGCATCCTTATGGAAGCGCCGGGTGGCTATAACTGTGCAATTGCAATATAAAGAAAAAACAGATGAAGATCTGTTGCGGCAGAGCATTGAAGCCAGTCTGGCGATAAACGAGTTTTTTATCCAGAAAGCCATAGGCTGGGCATTGCGTGATTACAGCAAGCATAATCCACAATGGGTCAGGCAGTTTATGGCAGAGCATTCGCTTTCGGCATTGGCAGCAAGAGAAGGCAGTAAATATTTATAAGGGATGTTTTATGCATATCAATATTTTTCTGTTCAACGATTTTGAAACGCTTGATGCCTTTGGGCCCGTGGAGGTGTTGGGGCGCGTTGATACATATCAACTGCACTACTGCTCTTTGCAGGGCGGGCTGGTGACCAGCCGGCAGCAGGTACCGGTTGTCACAGTGCCTGTCTCCCAGGTTGATCAGGATGGAGTGCTGTTGATTCCAGGGGGACAGGGAACGCGTTCCTTGGTCAGTGATGCACAGGCGATTTCCGTGCTAAAAAATCTGGCGGCAAAATCGGCTTATTGCCTGAGTGTATGCACAGGCTCAGCATTGCTTGCAAAAACCGGGTTACTGAGCGGGCGTGTTGCAACGTCTAATAAAAAGGCCTGGCCCTGGGTCACTTCCGTTGACCAGACGGTATTATGGAAGCGGCAGGCACGCTGGTGTGTGGATGGCAAATTTTATACGTCGTCCGGGGTTTCGGCGGGTATGGATATGACGCTTGGATTTATTGCAGACCAGCATGGCATGAACAAGGCCAACGATATTGCACAACACATCGAATATGTCTGGAATGCCAACCCCGATAACGATCCTTTTGCAGGGTAAGCAGGGCCAGGGGAATTATCGGCCTTTTTCATTGTTGCTATCAACTTTGCAAGTTTTGCACCTGTACATCACAGAGCCGTATTTCTAAATGCCGGTTCGTTTGCGGCAGGAAAAATCTTGCTGCACCTGCATGTGTTCACAGACATCTTCTATCAGGCTTGCATACAAAGGCTTTATCCTTTTCTGTTCTTTCCTGCTTATTCAGGTTGATCCGTGCGCTGGCTGAAAAATTAAGTGCCATTCAAGAGGACATCCATATAGTGGACAACCTGAAGTGAAGCGCTCAAGTCGTTTTCATATGATGCAACGTATTCTCGGGATTTTGAGGAGTCAAACTATTTTTAAGTTGTGCAATGTTTGTGTCAGTGTGTGCAAATGCATAAGATTTTTTTATAGTTTTCATTTTGATAATTTATGGTTTCCCAAATTTTCCTGTTTACTTTCTGCTCATTTGATTTAAATGAATGAGAAATGCAGGGTTTCAGTGATCATGCAATGTTCTTTGCCTGACATTCATGTTCCATGATGATGTCAGCGATAGGTTTTATTGTTACCACGGTGAATGGTAATTTTTCACATATCAGAAACTTTTGAGCATGAATCTGACTTTTGCATGCTCATCTGGAGGAATTATGTGGAGAATGGAATCTCTAAATAATAAAAAATTATATTTATCAGCAGTTCTAATAACTATGAATTTATCGAGGCCATTTGCATGAATCACATTTACCGCATTATTTTCAATCAAAAACAAGGGGTTTTTCAGGCAGTCTGCGAGCATGCGAAAAACGGACATGGTGAAAAATCTGCAACGACTATTTCAGATAAGACTTCATCGAAGATTTTTAGTTGTAAGCGTACAGCGTTTTCACAATTTTTGCGTGGCATATTCGGCGTATCGGCCATGGCGGCTGTGTTGTTTGGCAGTACGGCTCATGCTGCGCGTCACCTTGCCAGTGATACAACCATAGATGGTATTCTTTATGTATCTGTCATTGAGGCGGATGACATCTATCTGGATGGCATTGGCACTTATACGGTGACGGTCACAGGTGGAGGCCTGATCCAGACGACTGCCGGCGGAACAGGTGCGGCACTTGTCATTGGCAGGGGATCAACAGACACGAATGCCACACTCAATGTCGACGCCGGCGGGCAGGTCGATGTGTACGATAAGTTGCTGGTCGGGCAAAGTGGTGCAACCGGCATTTTGAATATCAATTCAGGCGGGATTGTTACCGCCCGTAACGGTGGCAATATTGGCGCTGTGGGAGGCGCATCTGCCACAACGAATATCTACAGTGGCGGTGTACTGGATTCGGCCGGTTACATGTATGTGGGGGGAGACAGTACCGGCGAGCTGAATGTTTTTAACGGAGGTTCATTTACCAGCAGTGGTTCCAACAGCATTGTCGGTATTGGTATCAACAGCGGGGGGCATGGGACGGTCAATGTTGAAGGCTCGATGACGCTAGGCGGCAGTACTGCGCTTATTGTTGGCGATTACAGCACAGGCATCATGAATGTAAACAATGGCGGTACGGTGAATGTCGCCAGTTATGCCTGGATCGGGTATCGCTCGGGAGAGGGCTCCCTGACGGTGTCAGGAGCGGGGTCTGAGTTTCAGACGACAGGGACAGGCTCGTTCCGCATTGGGGACGGTGCCGGCTCCGGCACTGTTACTGTTGAAGATGGCGGCTACATCAAGATCAGTGGCGGCAATGTTCAGATTGGTAAAGGGCAAAGCGGGTCCGGTGGCTCGGGGGCTCTGACGATTACCGGTGGCGGTTCGTTGTTTGAATCAACCGCAACGGGTATTCTGGAAGTTGGTACTGGCGCCAGTTCTGCCGGCAGTGTAACGGTTGCCGATGGCGGGCAGTTGAAGACCAATACTTCCCAGATCAATGTGGGAACAGGTTCTGGCGGTTCTGGCGTGCTTAACATCGGTGCGGCCCGCGGCAACGCTGCTGTGGCTGCTGGCTCGATTGTCAACAGCAATACCATCAACCTGGGCACGTATGGCAGCCTGGTGTTTAACCACACCGATTCGGGGTATGTGTTTGCATCTCCGATTACCGGATCAGGTGCTGTTTATCAGGAGAATGCAGGCTCCACCACGATTCTGACCGGCAACAACGACAGTTTTGGCGGCAGCATTGCTGTTAACGGCGGTACATTGCAAATTGGTAATGCAGGGGCCAGCGGGTCGATTGGCTCATCGGATGTGGCGGTCGCCAGCGGGGCAACACTTGCGGCCAACCGTACCGGGACGATGACTGTTTCCGGCATCATCAGTGGCGATGGCAGCTTTGAGCAAAACGGGGCCGGTACCACAATACTGACCGGTGCAAATACCTACAGTGGCGGTACTCAGGTCACAGCAGGTACGCTGCAAGGTAACACAACCAGCCTGCAGGGCGATATTGTCAACAACGCGACCCTGATTTTTGACCAGGCAACCGACGGCACTTACAGCGGCACTCTGAGTGGCACAGGCACACTGACCAAAGCCGGCAGTGATGCATTGACGTTGGCGGCCAATGCAGCAACTGGTCAGGTGAACCTGAACACAGGTACCTTGAACATAGATGCCGGCCGTACCCTGACGGTAGCGAATGCCATGAACATGGCCAGTGGAACCACGCTGGGCGTGGATATTGCCAGCACCCCGGCGGTGGTTGCAGATACGATCACGCTGACAGGCAGCAATATCATCAATATTAACGGTTACAGTGCCAGGACCGACTCTGGTGTTTATACCCTGGCGACAACCACCAGTGGCGTGAGCGGCAGCTTTGAAACCACAGTTGCCGGCGCGCCTTTGCACACCTATGTGGATCTGGATACTTACCTGATCGGCTCGGCCTGGATTGATGCCACCGGCAAAAACATCCTTGCACGGGTTGAGCTGGTGTGGAACAACAATGACCCGTCGAGTGCGCACGGCACTTTTAACATTCCAACTGGTGAAAGTTTTGATGTTGGCGTTGCATTGGCGGACAACACTTTAACCAGCGCTCTGGGCTTTGGCTGGAACGGGCAGGACCTGACCAAAACAGGAGCAGGAACTTTGATTCTTGACGGTGTCAACACCTATACCGGTCATACCGAAGTACAGGATGGCACCTTGCTGGTGGGCAGTACGGCAGAGAGCAGCAGTGCCCAGATAGCAGGCCATGTGGATGTACAAAACGGCGCCACCCTGGGTGGACATGGCCGTATTTTAGGCACAGCCACCATCAACAGCGGCGGCACCCTGTCCCCGGGCAATTCAGTTGGTACGCTCACGGTGGCAGATGCCATTTTCAACAGCGGCTCCACCTATCAGATTGACGTCAACCCGGACGGCACGGCAGACAAACTGGTCGCCAACTCTGCTCTGGGCGGCACCGGGACCGTCACCATCGACTCCGGTGCCAAACTGGGGATACTGGCTGGCGCAGGCACCTGGAACACCAGTACCAGATACCTCATCATCGATACCGATGGCGGTGTGACAGGCCAATTTGGCACCGTCACGAGCAACCTGGCCTTCCTGACGGAAACCGTCAATTATGACATTTCAAACCAGGTGTGGCTGACCATGAGCCGCAACGATGTGGGCTTTGATGAACTGCCCGGAGGCACTTACAACGAAAACAATACCGGCAAGGGCATTGAAAGCCTTGGCAATGGCAATGCCATCTACGACACCGTTGTCAGCATGGACAGCCTTTCGGCCCTGAATGCTTTTGACAACCTCAGCGGCGAAATCCATGGCAGTGCCAAGAGCGCTGTGCTCACCAACCGCTATGCTAGGGATGCCATCAACGAGCATCTGTATCGCAGCCCCGTGCCGGATGCCGACCTGCCCGAAGCCAAACGAGCACTGTGGGTCAGTACCTGGGGCTATGATGGTCACCTTAAAAACGACGGCAACGCGGCCAAGCTTGAAACCCAGGGCTGGGGCGTGCTGGTGGGGGCCGATATCTATGACAACGGCACCACAGCCGCAGGTCTGGCCATGGGCTATGAGCAAACCGACATCAAAGCACGCAGCACCCGCAACTCTGCGGCCGACATCAATATGGTACATCTGCTGGCTTACGGGCGGACCAGTGCCGGCCCGATCGACATCAGGGCAGCAGCAGGCTACAGCTGGCTTGATATGGATACCACCCGTTACGTCAACGTAGGCAGCATCTCCTCCAAAAACCAGACCAGCTACAATGGCGGGCGCGTTCAGGCTTATGTGGAAGGCAGCCACACGTTTGAGCTGACAGAGCAGGCCAGCGTCACCCCATTCCTCAACGTGGCCTATCAAAGAATCACGGCAGAGAGTTTTACCGAAGAAGGCAGCGAGGCTATGCTTCAGGGGCACCGCAGTTCCGATCACCTGGTGACCACGACAGCCGGGGTGCGCGGGCAGTGGCAGCTCAATGACAAGGCGAGCATAGACGGGCATCTGGGCTGGCAGCACAACATGGGTGATGTAGCACCCCATGCACGGCTGAACTTCATTGGTGGCACCACCTATAACGTGGACGGCACGCGGGTGGACCGTGACAGTGCCATTGTTGGTCTTGGCGGCACCTATCAGATCAGGCCCGATATGAGGCTGAGTGCTGGCTACGAAGGGCAATTTGGTAACCAGAGCCGGGAGCATGCGCTGAAAGTGCAGTTCCGCTACAGCTTCTGATAAGGTGAAGAGTTTTTTAGAGGCTAAAAAGAGGGAGGCCCAGTCCAAACGGCTTTGTTACCAATGGGTGACAAAGCCGTTTTTTTGCCGGTTTCAATGGTGTAAAACCTGAATGATACTCAAAGGCTGGGCGGTAAAGACACGCCGAAGTTTTCAGCAGACAGGAATGAAAAAGCCGCTTCAATACAGCGTATAGATTGCCTCCGACAGGCGCTAAATTAAAAATCTGCTTTGATGAGCCATTTTTGCAAGCAATCATTAAAAGAGTGGCGGTGCTATGAATAAGCTCCAAGAAGTCATGTATGCCCTGCTGCTATGAGGGATTTTGCTTTCGGCTATCTTGGAGTATTGCGTTTAAATCATAGTTGAACCTGTTAAAACCCGCGAAAGACATTGACGATGGAGCTGAATCAAAAAAAGTTAACTGAAATCACATTTCACCTGATTGTGGATTCAGCGCCGAATGCTGTTTTGTTAGTCAACCAAGAGGGCAAGATTGCCTACGTGAATAAGCAGTGTGAGAGTCTTTTCGGATATAGCTCTTCCGAGATGATTGGTATGGCAGTGGAGATGCTGATTCCTGAACAGTTCCGTAAAGGGCATGTTCCTTTGCGCCGCAAATACATGCATGCATCAGTCATGAGGCGTATGGGAGAAGGCAGGGAGCTTTATGGACTGCGTAAAGATGGCACGATATGCCCGCTTGAGATCGGGTTGAACCCCTTGGTGCTGGTGGATGGAACATGGGTGCTTGCTACGATCATTGATATCTCTGAACGTAAGCGGGCAGAAGACCGGTTTCGCAAAATAGTCAACTCTGCTCCTAACGCCATGATTTTGGTTAATCAGGCCGGCTTTATCACGCTGGTGAATCAACAGGCACTGATCATGTTCGGGTACAGTGAGGCTGACATGGTTGGCAAAAAAATGGAGATGTTGCTGCCGGAACGGTACCGGGGGCATCATGGTGCCCTTCGGGATGGTTTTTTTGCAAATCCACAAACCCGTAATATGGGGGTTGGTCGTGATCTTTTTGCCCGCAGGAAAGATGGCTCGGAAATCCCCGTGGAGATTGGACTGAACCCGGTTCAGACCGAAGAAGGGATAGTGGCTGTGGCATCCATCATTGATATCACAGCGCGCCGTGAACAAGAGGAACTGAGGGTAAAGAAAGATGCTGCCGAGGCTGCCTATAAAGCAAAAGGAGAGCTTTTGGCGATTGCCAGTCATGACCTGAAAAATCCTCTGCTTGCAATTAATGGCATTGCGCAGTTGATGCTGGACATCAAGAAAAGCTCTCCCAATATACCAGCACAGGATATTGAATTTCTCCAGAACATTTGCGACGCATCCTTGCACATGTCGAATATTGTCAAGGGCATTTTGGAGAGCGAAGGCCTGGAGCAGCAAGGCGCTATGCTTGATTTCAAGGAAGTGGATCTCAGCGCTTTGTGTACCTCACTGATTCGCATTAATGAGGCTGCTGCGATGAAAAAAGCAATCCTCATTACCTATGAGATTGAACCTGGCGTTGTTGTTCAAGGCGATAAAACGCGTCTGCAAGAGGCATTTGATAACTATGTCAGCAACGCGATTAAATACTCTCCGGGGGGCAAGAAGGTCACGGTCAGTCTTAAGAAAGTTCAGGACCTGGGACAGATTGAGTTTGGTGTGAAAGACGAAGGACCTGGATTGACCGAAGAGGATAGGTCCAAACTTTTTGGAAAATTCAAGCGGCTCAGTGCCAAGCCGACTGGAGGAGAGTCATCGACAGGGCTTGGCCTGTCGATCGTGAAAACTATTATTGAGCTTCATAAAGGGAAGGTTGGCTGTGATAGCCAACCAGGGCAGGGAGCCTACTTCTGGGCACGCCTGCCAATGCAATGATTTTGCGGCTTTTATCCGGCTGTTACCCGTTCAACTTCTTCAAGTGAAGTAATCCCAAGCATGGCCTTCATGATGCCGTCGTAACGCATAGACCGGAACCCCAGGCGCAAGGCTTCTTTGTACAGCTCGACGGATGATGCGCGGTTCATAACGAGGTCGCGCAGCCGGTCTGTCATGATAAAGATTTCGTGTATTGCGACCCGGCCTGAGTACCCGCTGTGATTGCATGCGTCGCAACCCAATCCTCGGTAAAAGTATCCCTGATATTCAGGAGGGTGGTTATAAAAAAGTTGATCGATGACTTCTTTGGGCGCTTCGTACTTTTCTTTGCAATGCTCGCATATCCGCCGTACCAGCCGTTGTGCCATAGAACCCACCAATGAAGGAGCAACCATAAATGGATCTACTCCGATTTCAATCAACCTGTTTATGGCCTGCAATGCATTGTTAGTATGCATGGTGGCCATGACCAGATGGCCGGTCTGGGCGGCTTGCATAGCGATTCGGGCAGTTTCCAGATCGCGGATTTCACCAATGAGAATGACCTGTGGGTCCTGCCGAAGAACAGCCCGAAGCACTTCTGCAAAATCCAGATCGATTGCGGCATTGGTTTGGATCTGCGTAATGCCATCAATCCGAAGCTCAACAGGATCCTCTACGGTAATCACGTTAATTTCGGGACGGTTGATTTTGGACAGTACTGAATAGAGTGTGGTCGTTTTGCCGGAGCCCGTGGGTCCGGTGACAAAAAACACGCCATTGGGTTTTTTGATGAGGTGAGTCAGCAGGCCTTGGTTTCGAGTGCTGAGGCTGAGTTGATCAATTGGTTTGCCCACTTGATCGGCTGATCCGATCACACGAATGACCGCCTTTTCTCCAAAAACGGTTGGGACTGTAGACAACCGAAAGTCGTAGGTACTGTTTTTCAACTCGAGAGACAGTCTCCCATCCTGTGGGTGACGCTGTTCGGTGATATCCAGGCTCGCCATGATTTTTAAGCGAGACATGACTGTGGGGGTTACATTCTTATTGAGCTGCAAAACGGTTCGCAACTGCCCGTCAATGCGAAACCGGGCATTCAGTGTTTTTGCTGTGGGCTGGATATGGATGTCGCTCGCACTGTTCTGTAAGCAATACAGCAACATGCCTCTGACCAGCTCGACTACTCCGGTAGAGGATGCCAACTCCTTCAGTTGGGCTGTATCCATCTTTTCTGGGGCACGCGAGCCTGCAGCAAGCTGGTCCGAAAGCTTTTCTAGTTCATCCGTTGTTTCATATTGAATGTCGATGCTGTTTTCAATTTCCTGAGGAAAGGCAAATACTGTGCTGACAGGGCAGCCAACCAGTTTTTCCAGGCTGGCGATCACAGCTGTATCTTCAGGATGAGCCATTGCGACTGTTAAAGTATCTCCCATCTTGTAAACAGGAATACAAAGCAGTTTCTTTGCTATCTCTGCTGGCAGTAGGGCCAGTGCTTCCCGCTGGAAGAGTGTTTTTCCCAATGGCACATGGGCTTTGCCGATACTGTCGCTGTACAGCTTGGCGAGCAAATTCCGGTCCTTGGTCAGCTCGAGAGTTTCAAACAACTGCTTGGCTATGGTGAGGTTGTCACCGCCGGATGATCTCAGAAGCGTTCGAATTTCCGTTTCATCGGCCAGACCATTCTCGACCAGACTGGGAAGAAATGCAGAGGTATTCATGATTGAGGCCTCTTGTCTTTATTATCTTTTTTCTTGAACAATTCGGTGATGTCGGCCTGCTTAACACTGCTCTGTCCATACATGCCTGTTTCCGACTCAACCTCTTTCAACATTTGCTGCAGGTCAAATCTGGGGACATCGAAATCATCACGTTTTTCTACCATGTCCATATATCAGCTTTCTATTTTGCAGGTTTATTCTGTGGCATCGTTAAGATGCTCTTTCCATGCCTCAACAATAATTTGCTTCAGTTCCGCGACAGGCGTATCTTTTCGAATGTACTGCAGGGCGCCAAGCTCGGCAGCAGAGTGAACTGTTGCCATGTCAGAAAGTGATGTCAGCATGATTACTGCGGCATTGGGATTGTTTTTCTTGATGTCGCGAAGTGCAGCAAGCCCGTCTTTTCCGGGCATATTCACGTCCATCAAGACGACATCGGGAGATGTTTCCTGATACAGCGACACGGCTTCTGATCCATTCTCGGCTTCTCCAACAACTTCGCAGCCGAGGCCCACTAGAACCGCTTTAATGTATGTACGAACGTGTTTTTCGTCGTCTGCAAGCAGTACTCGCACTTTTCTTGGCATGATTTCATTATCCTCAAACGTAGAGTGTAAATTAGAGAAATGACTTAATCTTTAACAGATATTTCATTCTCTTAAAGCCCCTTCTGAACTCTAAAAATTCAGAAACCCCCATATATTGGCAGTCCCAAATTCTCAACGCTGTATAAAAGCCAATATATGAAGAACAGTACTACAAAAATATGAAAAATAAACGCGATTGTTTGATTCTATGCGGATGTGTTATCACACTATTGCCATATAGCCTATTAATATCAGAATGGTTAAACTTTAAAGCACCTTAAAGCGAAAAATACAGACTTTATTTGGCAGAAAGAAGATTTAAACTTGATTATATAGAGCAAACAATGTGGTTTGCTTCGCAGCCATTGAAGTTACCCACTTTGGGTATAAGGGGATGCAATCAGGTCAATTTTATTTATTCTGATGACACCTTTGATTATTTCTTTTTTGAGTTGGGTCTTGCCCGTTTATGCCTGATGGCTGCTTGGACAAAGCGTGTGATTTTGAAACTTTTGAAAAAACCAGTTGCTGGCAGACAAGGCACAGATGAGAGCAGCTTTAAACAGGATTGCGATCCGTCAGACGCAGTATCCATGAGCAGCAAAATGCGACAGCAATGGCTATGCCAATGGACAGATGATTGACGTGTGGGGATAAGGGGAAAATAAAAAACGGCCTTGAAAGCCGCTTCAATGCAACGTATAGAGTGCCTCCGACAGGAATCGAACCTGTATCTAGCGCTTAGGAGGCGCTCGTTCTATCCATTGAACTACGGCGGCAGGCCTGCCATTTTATGCTACATTCGCGGCGCTGTCACTTGGCAGGACTAAACTGAATGGTTGTACAAACTATCCTGGCAGAGCGTCAGATATTGAGCAGGAAAGGGCTTTACCTTCTTTTGGAAGAGATGATTTTTTACTGATCTGGAAGGTGTTTGCTGCCGTATAAGGCAGCAGACGAAGTGGGAGATGTCACTCTCGTACTTATTAGAAAAAAGCAGACAGCTTGACCGGCTGTCTGCCACAGTGGCATACCAAAAGCCTTATTTGCATTGATAAGGACTCTCGTCTTCGAGTTCTTCCCCTGTGTGTGCGTTTTTGATGACCACAATTGCATTCGGATATGCGGAACAGATTGCATCGCGCACGGTATAAATACCTTTTCCTTGTGCCCGTGATGAAATGCTGCTGCTTACCGGGTTACCGTTTTGATCATGTGCTGTGATGATGTATTCGCCCGACAGGGTTGTACATCCGGCCAGTGCTGCGCCCAAAAAAAGACATGCGAATATAGATTTTTTCATAGTTACCTTTCTTGACAGGGCACTATCGAAATGTTCAATGCAAAAATGCCCTCAACAAATTATATCCATGGCATTAGTATGGATAAGGCCTTTTCTGATGCTATAGCGCGTTTGTTGCACAAAATTAACGACAGCGTGATATGTTTATCTGCAAAGTGTGCAAAAGTACCTGTTTTCGGGGGTATTGAGAAAGGCGGCCCTGTGGCGGCAGTTAGTTATCTGGGCGCATCATTCAGGTGTCATATGGGGCTGGATGACACGATGCAGCCGCTTAGCTTCTCATGGTATTGCGGATGCATCGCAAAAGATCTGGCGGATGGCGTTGGTGTTACTTGGCGCGTAATTGCTGTTCCATCAAATCTGCAATTTCTTGTGCAGGCGTATTGGGGAGCGCATGCGCGCGCAGGTTTTCTATGACACCCTGCTGGTTCTCCATGGGCTGATTCTGCGAAAGTTTGTTCTTGCCCTGAAGCTGTGTGATTTCAATGCGTATACCAACAATGGCGTTAAGCATGGCATTGATATAGGGTTCCGGTGCATCGTGTAAATGCCATGGGCTGGGCATGGTCTGTTCGTGCTGGTCACTGAGCTGGGTCAAATCGGCTTTGAGTTCTGCCCGGTCTGTGGTGGTGTGCATGTGACCATATGCATGTACCGCCGTGTAATTCCATGTAGGCACGGCTTTGCCATTTTGTTTTTTGGTCGGATACCAGCCAGGTGAAATGTAGCTGTGTGGGCCGTGGAAAATGGCCAGCACAGGTTGTGAAGAATCATGCTGCTGCCACAGAGGATTTTTGTGTGCCAGGTGTCCTACCAGGGTGCCGTATGGCCCTTGTTGCCGGTGTAATGAAAGCGGCAGATGGCTGGCCTGCAACCCGTGCTCCGCTGAGAAGGTGACCAGTGTGGCAAAGGGGTGCTGTTCTATATGGTGGTGCAGGGCTGCCAGATCTGAGAGCTTGAATGCGGCAGGAATGTACATGTGGAGGTTCCTTCTGGTAAGAATCGGGTTTTGTTTTTTCTGGCAGGGCTTGGAGTCTTATTGTAAAAGAGTGTACCGGATCAGAAACCGACCGGGGTCATATGCAATGCAGTGATAAACTGTTGCCGTAGCAAAATGCCATTTAAACTACCTTGAAATGCTGAAAGATTATCGTAGTATATTGATTTTATTTATGTTTTTTTTAGATTAAAAACTAGGCAATTTGTTCAAACCCGCATGAAGACAAGCATCTGGATATGTGTATACGCGTTTACGCACATACTTATCCACAGGAACAGGGGGTAACTTGGGCGGCTTCCCAAACGGGGGCGTCTCGGGTGATAATTACGGGTGTCAATTTATTTTGAGCTGAGGAGGCGTTCTTTGTTTTCCATCATTCAGGCTGCTGGCTGGCCCATCTGGTTTTTGATTCTGTGTTCGTTTGCTGCAATTGTGTTCATTGTGGAGCGGTTTCTGAGTTTGCGGCGTGACAAGATCATTCCGGCAAAGACGCTGGAAGAAGCGATCAGCGCCAGCGCAAAAAAAATTCCTTCTCCTGAGACCATTAAAAAACTGGCGGCAAGCTCAGTGCTTGGCGGTGTTTTGGCTACAGGTTTGCAGACCGTGCAGCAAAACCCGGAGGTGAAAGAGGAGGAGTTGCGCAGTACGATGGAAGGCGCCGGCCGGCTGGCTATTCATGTGATGGAGCGTTTTCTCCCTGCACTGGCAACCATTGCCTATGTAGCGCCTTTGCTGGGGCTGTTTGGTACTGTGATCGGCATGATCGAGATTTTTGGTGCCCAACAGGCCGCCGGACAAGGGGACCCGGCGCAGGTGGCACACGGTATTTCTGTCGCGCTTTATAACACGGCGTTTGGCCTGATGATTGCGATTGTGGCGTATCTGTTCTACCGTTATTTCCGTTCCCGGGTTGAAGTCTATATTCTGCTGCTCGAGCAAAGTTCTGAGCGCTTTACGCGGCATCTGTTGAGTCTGCTGGAGCGTGCCAAGTGAAATTCCGCCATCGCCCCCTGGATGAACTGGAGATCAATCTGATCCCGTTCATCGATATATTGCTGGTGATCATTATCTTTTTAATGCTGACGACCACTTATAACCGCATTGCCGCATTGCAAATCCGTTTGCCTGATGCCAATGCCGAACAGCAGAACATGACAGTGCAAAAAGTTGATGTGGTGGTTACAGCGGATGGTACATTTGCCATCAATGGCACGATTGTGAGTGACCCGAGTGTGTCGCATCTGGCACAGTTACTGAGAGCGGCAGCCGGGGAGCATGAACTGTCCATGGTGGTGATCAATGCCGATGGCAATTCTTCGCATCAGTCGGTTGTCAATGTGATGGATGCTGCCAGACAGGCAGGGCTTTCACGCCTGACATTTGCCACCCGCAGCGAGCAGCCCTGACCCAATTGAAATGGCCCGATCGGGCCAAACCGTTTTGTTGTTGTATCATTCAACATTCATCTCACACGATGTGGCTGCCTATATGACAAGCTCGCCCGAACAACCCCAACCTGCTGCAAAAGAAAAGTATTGGCAGCGGCGCGGTGGTGTTGCGTGTGTTTTGTGGCCGGCAAGCCTGTTGTTCAGGGGTATCAGTGCAGTGCGCCGCTGGTGGTTGCAGCGGGTTCGGCAACCATGGAAAGCGTCTGTGCCTGTGATTGTGGTCGGCAATCTGACCGCAGGGGGTGCTGGCAAAACGCCGACAGTGATTGCACTGGTTGAGCATCTGAAGCAGGCAGGGTGGCAGCCTGGGGTGATTTCCCGCGGGTATGGCAGAAAAGACAATACCCCGTGTGTTGAGGTGCAGAGCAGCAGTACCCCGGCGCAGACTGGCGATGAACCCTTGCTGATCAAGCGCAGCACTGGCGTGCCTGTGTTTGTAGGCGCAAAGCGTGTGCAGGTTGCGCAGATGCTGCTGGAGCGCTACCCTGCAACCACGGTACTGCTTAGCGATGACGGGTTGCAGCATTATGCATTGGGGCGTGACATTGAAATTGCGGTGTTTGACGACCGTGGAGCCGGTAACGGCTGGCTGC
The DNA here is from genome assembly GCF_963921665.1 of Saezia sanguinis. Classification (NCBI taxonomy): domain Bacteria; kingdom Pseudomonadati; phylum Pseudomonadota; class Betaproteobacteria; order Burkholderiales; family Saeziaceae; genus Saezia; species Saezia sanguinis. The sequence continues at coordinate 52,268 of NZ_CAWUGC010000002.1, read as the reverse complement.
TGCCTGCCGGGCCTTTGCGCGAACCGCTTTCCAGAGCCCGCTCAGTTGACCTGGTTTTGTATAACGCCGATGCGCCTTCTGTCGGTTTGCCAGGGTATATGGTGACACGCGGGCTGAAAGGCTATTTGCCGCTGAGCACCTGGGCTGACACATGCCCTGCGCAGCGGTCATGGCAGCCTATGGCTGCGCTGGTTGCAAAGTGCCAGCTTCAAGGGACGAGCATTGCGGCGGCGGCGGGTATTGGGCATCCGCAGCGGTTTTTTAATATGCTGGCGCAGGCCGGGGTGAAGCTGGAACAGACGCTGCCGCTGCCGGACCATTATGACTTTGCGCAATCGCCGTTTGAGGCAATTCGCTCAGACATCATCCTGATTACTGAAAAAGATGCGGCTAAATGCCTACAATTACCTCATCAGGAAAAACTGCATGTGGTTGCGCTGGACTATGAGCCGGAAATAGCGTTTATGCAGCGCCTGGATCAATTGCTGGCAGATGTGCCAAACACGAGGCAGCCATAGAGAGTGGCTGCTTGTGGCCGATGAACACTGGAGTGACATGACTTATGGACCGTAAATTGCTTGAACTGCTGATATGCCCGGTAACACAGGGCCCGCTTGAATATGATAAAGAGCACCAGGTGCTGATCTCGCAAGGGGCCAAGCTGGTGTTTCCGATTCACGATGGTATTCCCATCATGCTTGAAACTGAAGCGGTGGTTTTGGATGAGTGGGTAGCCCAGGGCAAGCCACATGCCAACCAAATGAAAGCGCCTGTGGCGGCGTCTGCCCCGGATACACAGGAACATGCGCCGGAAAATGAAGCTGCAGAACAAGAAAAATCTGAATGATCGGGTTGTATGGATTTTCATGTCATTATTCCTGCACGCCTGAAGTCGACACGGCTGCCTGATAAGCCACTGGCCGATATCAATGGGCTGCCGATGGTGGTGTGCGTTGCCCGGTGTGCGGCACAGAGCCAGGCGAAAAGCGTCACAGTGGCTGCGGATGATGAGCGCATTGTGCAGGCGTGTGTACAGCATGGCGTGTCTGCGGTGCTGACAAGGGCAGACCATCCCAGTGGCAGTGACCGTCTGGCAGAGGCCAGCAGCCTGCTCGGACTGTCTGGCAGCGACATTGTGGTGAATGTGCAGGGCGATGAGCCTTTGATGCCGCCGCAATTGATTAATGCCTGTGCACGTGTATTAAACAACAATCCGGACTGTGCCATCAGTACCGCAGCACATGCGATAGATGATGAGGCAGAGTATGCCAACCCCAATGTGGTCAAAGTCGTTTGCGATGCGGCCGGGCGGGCGCTCTATTTCAGCCGGGCGCCGATTCCATGGTGGCGTGATGGCAATCTGGCGCATTCGGCAGGGCAGGTCCCGCATCTGCCAGAACCGGGGGCAGATATGCCTTTGCCACTGCGGCACATTGGCATTTATGCCTATCGGGTGGTTTTTTTGCAGCGCTTCCCGACATTGCCGGTAGCACCGCTGGAGCGTTTGGAGTCACTGGAACAATTGCGTGCCTTGTGGCACGGAGAACGCATTGCAGTACATGTGACGTCTGAGCGCCCAGGCCCTGGAGTAGATACTCCGGCCGATTTGGAGCGGGTGCGTGCAGCATTGGCTGCAAGGTGAATAACAGTCTGAAATGACAGATGTGGTATTGCCGGAGCTGCTGTCTTTGCTGGGAGCACAGATTATCGTGTTGTGACCTAGGGATGCGGTATTCAGGGAAAACCGTTTTGATGCGGATGGAGGTTGTGTATTACGCTGTACCGTTGCTATGCAATGGATACGCGCACAGGAATGATCAACTTGCGCATGCGAAGAACCGCTGGACGTTGATTTATCCTTAAAATGTATGGAATACCATAATTACATTTGGCTACCCGGACGCCATACAATCAACTGTAGACATTTCATTTATGAACACATGACGTTGATGGCTGAAGTTGGGCAGTTATTTTGACAGCTTTCAATGAATAAAAGGAGAGTATTTCAATGCGACTGATTTTATTGGGTGCACCAGGCGCCGGTAAAGGAACCCAGGCTCAATTTATTTGCGAAAAATACGGTATTCCACAAATTTCCACTGGCGATATGCTGCGTGCAGCCGTGAAAGCCGGAACGCCGCTGGGGGTTGAAGCCAAAAAAGTTATGGACAGTGGTGGTTTGGTGTCTGACGACATCATCATTGGTCTGGTCAAAGAGCGTATCACACAGCCCGATTGTGCCAACGGTTTTTTGTTTGACGGTTTTCCGCGTACCATCCCGCAGGCCGATGCCTTGAAAAAGGCCGGTGTCAAGCTCGACTTTGTACTGGAAATTGACGTGCCCGATGCGCAGATTGTTGACCGCATGAGTGGCCGCCGTGTGCACCCCGCTTCAGGGCGTACCTATCATATCAAGCACAATCCTCCCAAGGTTCAGGGGAAGGACGATGTCACCGGTGAAGACCTGATTCAGCGTGATGATGACAAAGAGGAAACCGTGCGCAAGCGTCTGGACGTATACCAGAGCCAGACACGGCCCCTGGTCGATTACTATGGACAGTGGGCTACCAGCGGTGCAGCAGATGCGCCGAAATACCGCAAAGTGAGCGGTGTAGGCTCTGTGCAGGAAATTACCCAACGTGTGACGGATGCATTAAAAGCCTGATTTTTCTGGCAACAGTCACAACAACCCGGGACTGTGCGTATGGTGCAGTGCCGGGTTTTTGTATGTGAAACTGCTCTGCCCCTAGTAAGGGATGGGGCGCTGCTTGCGAGCGCTGGCCGGAATGGCTGTGGCTGCGAGGCTGAGAGACAGTCAGTCGTTCTGCTGTTCCAACTGTTCGATCCTTTTCTTCAGCATGCGAATCTCAAGCATGGCTTCGCCATAAGCCGCCTGCAGCTCTTCTGGCTGGGGTGCTTGGGAATGGGCTGCTTTATGAGGCGCATGCGTCTCAGGCTCAACAGTGTTGTCCATTTGCCGTAAGGCTTCTTCTACCCAGCATTCTACAGTGGGGACAGGCAGGCTAAAAATCTGGCTGGCCTGTTGTATGGTGGTTTTGCCATGCAGGATATTATGTGCCAGTGCGGCTTGACGCTCAAGACTCCATCTATTGCTTGCTGAATCAGGCTGTGTGGCCAGATCTGGCGCAAATAGGGTGGTATTTTCTTGTTGCTGTGTTGTAGTGTTGTGAGAAAGAGTAGCAGCAGGCTCAGGAACAGGTATCGTTTGAGGTGTTGTTTGCAGTGGGGCTGCTTTTTCTGCCGTATAGGGTGTTTTTTGAAGTGGTGATGATTCTTGGGAAAATGTATTCTGCTGTGGTGTTGGAACTGGCGGATGTGCAATGTGTGAGGGGGTTTCCAGCTGTGTACGCAGGTGCATCACTTTGTCGGAAACCTGTGTGGCCTGTTTTTGCATTTCTTCGTTTAAAGGCTGGGCAAGTTCGCCAATCATTTGTAATGCTTTTGTGTAGCTTTCCAAGGCAGTCTCGGGATTGTTTATAGTTTGACTGTCTGCCATGTGGATGTAGGTATTGATGTTTTGCTGTAGCTGCTGTTGTTTCTGGTTTTCTTTTTCCTGAATACGATCCTGCGTTGATTTTTCACGCTTTTCAGGAGACGCTAAAAGGTATTTGATGCCCGCAATCACGTAAGCAACCAGACAGAAACCGGTGAACGCGGTTATAAACCACAACACGCCATTGATTCTACCTCCCAGTGGATTTTGCATGGACAGGATCAAGCACGTCATGACCAGTGCGGCCAGCAATGAAAAGCCTAATCGCGTGAGGTGCGATTTACATAAAATCCCAATAGCCAATGCAACAATGGCGTGAATAGGGTCGACAAGCGTGGCCAATACGCCAACAAAAAATAGAATGAAAGTTGTCATGGGTTTGTTGGTTGCTGATGAACGTGCCTTTTGATGATGCTGTGGCGTATGGCTTGAACTCAGGCCGTCAGATTTTTTATTGTCTGGGCAGTTATAGAACAGAGATTTGCTTACGCATCCGGATTGCGTGTGGTTTTATGCCGCATCAGGCGCGCTTTTTCTCTGTCCCAGTCACGGTCTTTTTCGGTTTGCCGTTTGTCGTGTGTTTTTTTGCCTTTGCCTAAAGCGATATCAACTTTGACACGGCCTTTGCTGTAGTGCAGATTCAACGGGACCAGTGTGTAGCCACGCTGCTCGACTTTGCCGATCAGGCGACTGATTTCTTCCTTGTGCAGCAGCAGTTTTTTGGTGCGCGCCGCTTCGGGCTTGACATGGGTAGAAGCACTTTTAAGTGGGCTGATCTGGCAGCCGATGAGATACAGCTCTGCATCACGAATAACCACGTAGCCATCAGTGAGTTGGGCGCGCCCTTCACGGATGGCCTTAACCTCCCAGCCTTCGAGCACCAGGCCTGCTTCGTATTTGTCTTCCAGAATGTAATTGAATCTGGCTTTTCTGTTTTCTGCAATAGACATGGGTTGACAAGTCAGTTATTTAAGTTCTTTTACAATAGAGTGCAATTGTATGAAAAATGTTAAAAAGTCCGTTTTAATCTGGTACTCCCCCAGAGAAATGTATGATCTGGTCATTGATGTTAAGGCCTATCCTACATTTTTGCCCTGGTGCAGCAGTGCCGAAGTGGTGGAAACCTTGCCTGAGGGCATGGTGGCCCGGTTGGGCATCGGCTATGGCAGCATCAATCAGAAGTTTACCACCCGCAACCATCATGAACCGGGAAAGTCGGTGACCATGGATCTGGTGGATGGTCCTTTTTCTTCACTGAAAGGCGTCTGGACTTTTACCGAACTGCCTGCAACGCCCCCGCAAACCGAGCCTCCGCGGGCCTGCCGTATCAATTTTGAGATCAGTTACGAATTTTCCAGCAAAGCGCTGGAGTTTGTGCTGGGCCCGGTATTTGACCGCATTGTCAACTCACAGGTTGAGGCATTTATCAAGCGGGCCAATACCGTTTATGGTAAGTGACGCACTGCCAGAACCTTTGTCGGCAGATGATGTTGAGGTGATTTATTCGCCTGCAGCGCGGCAGACGGTTGTTGTCAAAGTATCCTTATCAAATATTCAAGATGCGCATGGTGTTGCCACCGTACAAGCCGCGATCATTGCCAGCGGGCTGTGTGCCCGGTTTCCTGAAGTTGATTTGCAAACAGCCCATATTGGTATCTGGGGCCGCCAGACCAGGCTGGATGCTTCGCTACGTCTGAATGACCGCATTGAAATTTACCGCCCGTTGACGGTTGATCCGAAAGAGGCGCGCCGCTTGCGCTATAAAAAGCAGGGGCCGGTACGGTCACGCCACCGTCCGGGTTACAAAGGCCCATAACCTGATTCATGTGCATCTTTTGCCGTGTTTTCTGCGCTGGTGGTTGCGCAGGATTGCAGGGATGCGGGGTGGCTCCCATTTTGCAGCCAGATGCGCTATCATCAAACATTGCGTGACAATAATTCTAAGTAACAGGAAGACAAAAAGGAACTCTGCATGACCGAATTCAAGTTCAGAAAAGTGGCCGTATTGGGGGCCGGTGTGATGGGAGCGCAGATTGCGGCCCATTTGATCAATGTGCGTGTGCCGGTGGTGCTGTTTGATCTGGCGGCCAAAGAAGGCGATAAAAGCGGCATTGTGTCCCAGGCGGTGGAGCGGCTGAAAAAATTGCGTCCGGCTCCGCTGGCCGTGGTTGATGAAGCGGCCCTGATTCAGCAGGCCAATTATGATGAACATCTGCCGCTGTTGTCAGAGTGTGACCTGATCATTGAGGCCATTGCCGAGCGAATGGACTGGAAAATTGACCTCTATGAGCGTATTGCGCCCCATATTGCGCCTCATGCCATTGTGGCATCCAATACTTCCGGGCTTTCGATGAACCAGTTGGCTGATGTATTGCCGCAGGCGATTCGCCCGCGTTTTTGCGGGGTTCATTTTTTTAATCCGCCACGTGCGATGCATTATCTGGAATTGATTCCTACCCGTGAGACGCGTGCCGATGTGATGGACACTGTGGAAACCTTTGCAACAACGGTGCTGGGCAAAGGGGTTGTCAGGGCATTTGATACACCTAATTTCATTGGCAACCGTATTGGGTTTGCGGCTTTGCTGATTGGCATGGTGGAAGCTGACAAGTTTGGTTTCTCGCCTGATCTGGTCGATGACCTGACCGGCAAGAAGCTGGCGCGCTCAGGCTCTGCGACTTACCGCACCATGGATGTGGTGGGGCTGGATACGGCAATGCATGTCATTAAGACGATGGATGACCAGTTACCCAAGGATCCATTCCACGCAATTTACCAGCTACCGTCCAGCATGGCAGATCTGATTGCCAAGGGGCAGTTGGGACAGAAGAGCGGTGCCGGTTACTTTAAGAAAGTCGGGCGCGATATTCTGCGGTACGATGCAGCCAAAGGTGATTATGTGCCGGGCGGGCTGAAAGCCAGCGATGTGGTGTCGCAGATACTGAAAATGCCCGCATCACAGCGTCTGGATGCGTTGAGAACGTCGACAGATACCCAGGCGAAGTACCTGTGGGCGATTCTGCGCGATATTTTTCATTATTCAGCAGTTCACCTGGCAGAAGTGGCCCCGTGTGCGCGTGATATTGACTTTGCCATGCGCTGGGGCTTTGGCTGGAAGCAGGGCCCGTTTGAATTGTGGCAGGAGGCCGGCTGGCAAAAAGTGGCCAACTGGATCAAGGAAGATATTGATGCCAAGCTGACTTTGTGCGATGCGCCGCTGCCGGCATGGGTGTTTGATGGGCGCAATGGTGTTCATCTGCCTGAAGGCTCATGGTCTGCGCAGTCGGGCAGTTATTTGCCTCAGAGTGCCTTGCCGGTATACCAGCGCCAGTATTTCCGTGAGAATGTGCTGGGCGGTGCTGCGCTTGATCCGAAAAAGACCGGGCAGACGATTTATGAGGATGAGGCCATCCGCCTGTGGACGCTGGATGAGCCTGTGCTCATTGCATCGCTGAAAACCAAAGTGCATGCGCTGAGCCGGGTAGCAGTACATGGCCTGCACAAAGCCATTGATGAGGCCGAGAACGGTGGCTATCAGGGGCTGGTGATCTGGGCGCCTGATGCTCTGTTTTCAGCCGGGTTTGATCTGAAAACGGTGATGGAGTTATGTGCTTCGCAGGGGGCGGCAGCGGTTGAAAAAGATCTGGCCGATTTGCAGCGTCTTTCATTGCGTTTGCGTTATGCATTGGTGCCGACCGTGGCAGCTGTGCACGGCAAGGCATTGGGCGGTGGATGCGAGATCGCGTTGTATTGCGCCCGTCGGGTGATGGCACTGGAAAGCGCCATGGGCCTGGTGGAGTTCAATGTGGGCGTGATCCCGGCTGGTGGCGGGCTGACTTATCTGGCGCGGCGTGCGGCAGAAAAGGCCGGTTCGGGTCATGGCCTGGGGACAGAGCCATTTATCCTGCCGGCGTTTGACCAGGTGATGGCCGCGCAGACCAGTGGCAGCGCTTTGGATGCTGTCAAACTGGGATATGCATTGCACAGTGACATTGTGGTGCCGCATAAGGATGAGCTGCTGTATGTGGCGATTCAACAGGCCAGAGCGATGTTTGCCAGCGGCTATCGGCCTCCGTTGCAGCAGCCATTCCCTGTCGGGGGCACTGAATTGCAGAAAGTATTGCAGCAGCGGCTGCAGGCATGGCAGCAGGCGGAAAAGTGCACTGAGTATGATGAGGTTATTGGGCAAAGCCTGGCGCGTGTGCTGTCCGGCGGCGATGTTGCCGCTGGAACGGTTGTGACCGAGGCTGATCTGATTGCGCTGGAGCGGCAGGAGTTTATTCGCCTGCTGGGCAATGAAAAAACATTGCAGCGTATTGAAGGCATGCTCAATACCGGCAAAGCGGTGCGTAATTAACCGGATCATTAAAAGAAAACAGCATCAGGAAAATGAATCAGGTTCTGCAGTTGGTTGCCGGGGATTTTCCTCAACTGAAGGAGCGCTTGCCCCAGGTATTGGCCGGCGGCAATCTGGTGCTGTTGTTATGCGCCCAATGGTGCGGCACTTGCCGCACTTTTCGTGACATGACAGATGAGCTTGCAGGCAAATTTCCTGAAACGCTTTTTGTCTGGCTGGATGTGGAAGATGACAGCGATGTGGCAGGAGACGTTGATGTGACGAACTTTCCTTCCATTGCGGTATTCAGGCAAGGCGTGGCAGTTCATTTTGGCGTTTCGCTGCCGCAAGCGGGTGTTGTGCAGCGCCTGCTGAATGCCTTATTCCATAATGCTGTGCATGAAGCCGATGTAGCGGATGAGGTGGCAGAGCTGCCTCAGTTGCTGCAGCAATGGCTGCTGGATGAAACTGAGGCTGGCTGCTGACAGAAGGAGGCCGGGGCTTTTGCCGCCGTGTTGTTGTGGCGATATCGGCAGGAATGCATCAAGCCTGTACTTTGTACATTGCAGCGTTGCTTTGACAAACACAGACTTCAGGCGGTGCGGCTACTTTCCATATTTTTATGTCAAAGCCCTGCGTAGATGCGGCGGCAGCGTTTTAATATTTTTTGTGCTATCTGTTGTTATTCACAAGAGCAGCCTGGCTCGTGTTCAAAGAGGGCTCAAAAGGCCTGTCACACATCATAACGCCTGTGAAATAAATGCGATGCCGAGCTTGACCCATGGCATGGCGGAAAGCATGGCAAGACAGGTTATAAATTTGAAGTGTGCGGATGAATGTCGTGCCGACATACGGCAGATAAAAAACGCCCCCCTAAGACGGGCAATCTTAGAGGGGGTGCCTAGGTTTCATTTAGGCCAAGCTTGGAATTTATTTTAAACGCTTATACCGCGAGCTGCATTTTTCCGGTCATTTCCACTTGCAATGCACGACGTATATGTTTCCATGCATTGCGTAAAACCATGGGAGAAAGCGCCTCTTCGGGGATCAGCAGCAGACGATGTTGGCGAATCAACTCACCCAGAGATATCTGACTGGTTAGCACGGTAATAGGCGCGACCAGCAGCAGGGGCAGCAGCACTGGAGAGAGCCAGACGACAGCTTCAGCGTCCCAGTAGCAGATGAATGTGAACAGCGCGGTCACAATCAGGATCAGCGATGCAAAATGTGAGAATGCTGTATTCCATGGAACAGAAACAGCTTCTCTGGGAGGCGATTTCCATTCCAGTTTGATACCGGTCAGCGCAGTCAGTACAAACAGGGTATGGGCAACCATACGGATAGGTGCTTGCAGCAAGGCAATTGCGGCTTCAAGTAAAGAACTGCTGATCAGGCTCCAGGTGCCACCGTAAAAGCGTTGTTCACCTTTGATGATGACTGCCAGCACACCCAGTAAACGGGGCATGAACAAAATGGCAAGTGTCATGATCCACAGGCCGACCATTTCATGGCTGAAAACGGTTGCATGCGCTGTGGCAGGCATTGTCAGCCACAAAGCGGTGCCGAATGCCAGAAACATCATCCACAGCGGGGCAGAGAAGTACGACATGAAGCCGGTTGCCAGCATGGCACGGTGCACACCGTGCAGGCCGGGTTCTGTGATCAGGCGGCTGTTTTGAATGTTGCCCTGGCACCAGCGGCGGTCTCGCTGCAATTCAGACAGCAGGTCTGGTGGCTGTTGTTCGTAGCTGCCTTTAAGGTCTGCAACCATCCAGACATAGTAACCGGCACGACGCATGAGGGCGGCTTCCACAAAGTCATGGGACATGATGTCGCCTGACAGGCCGCCTTTGCCTTTGATCGGGGCCAGCGCACAGTGTTTCATGAACGGTTCAACACGGATAATGGCATTGTGACCGAAGTAATGTGATTCACCCAATTGCCAGAATTGCATGCCCAGCGTAAAGACGCGGCCCACGACGCGGGCGGCAAACTGCTGCACACGGGCGTGCAGGGTCACCTGGCCGACGGCCTGCGTGGCTGTCTGGATAATACCGGCCTGAGGGTTGGCTTCCATCAGTTTGGCCAATGTGACCAGGCAGTCTCCGCTCATCACGCTGTCGGCATCAAGCACAATCATATAGCGGTAGTTTTTACCCCAGCGGCGGCAGAAGTCTGCAACGTTACCCGCTTTGCGGTGAACGCGACGGGTACGCAGGCGATAGTAAACCTCAACAGGGGTTTTGTGCTGGTTTGCCAGCGTCCAGCGCAGTTCTTCCCATGCTTTGCGTTCTGCGGCAATAATTTCAGGATCGCGGCTGTCAGACAGTACATACACGTCGAATGCTTTGGCGTTTTCAGTTGCAGCCAGTGATTCTGCAATGGCTCTGAGCCCGGCAAACACGGTTGTGGTGTCTTCATTGCAAATCGGCATGATGACGGCAGTCCGCACATCGGATGCCAGTTTATCGTGCGCAACGGATTGCGCCGTCATGGCGTAGCGGTCACCACGCAGCAATACCCAGAACCCCATGAGCGCGGTGCTAAAGCCAACGATGATCCAGGCGGACAGCACGGCGAACAATGCAACATGGCCATATTGAAGCCAGACATTGTGATAGTCGCCCTGAACCTGTGTAAACAGCCAGGTTGCAAATGCGGTAATGGATAGCGTCAGTAAAGCCAAAGTGCTGCGGCGGAATTTGACCGCGCGCTGCCAAGGCTCCTGTTTCGTCTGTGCAGCCCGTTTAAATAAATGAATTTCGGTGAACAGTACTTTGCGGATACCTTGCCCCAGGCCTTTCCAGAAGCCTTGCCAGGGTTGCGGTACCATAGATCCCCGGTTGATCTGAGGAGCTGTGCGTTTGTTCGAATGTTGCCTGTACATAAAATTAAATCAGTAAAAGTAGTTGTTATCTGTAATAGTTCTCTGCCTCTCTATAAAGCAAATGTTGTGCCATTGCTAAAAATTTGTTTAAAAACATATAGTTATTATTTTTTTGCCAGCGCAAAACTGAATTAAAGGGGAAATAGCAGGATATTTGTCGCTGCTCAACGACAGCCTGATCAGGGCTGAGCCTCTATTCTTTTAAAAACAATGGATTATGTATGTCGCTGCACAGCGACAGCATAAAAAACCGAGAACCGGTGGGAGAGCAAGCTGTTCACCGCAGGCGTTGATGGGGGCGGTTTTCAGGCGATTGGATCAGAAATGTGAATCTGATACATCGGTTGATACATTGGTCGGTTTGTATCCGGCGTGGGTGAGGTATTGGGGGATGTTGGTGGGGGGTATCATGGCGTGCATGTCCGGTAGACAAAATAACGCCAATTGCAGCACCGGGATGGTATTGGTGGCATTGGCGAATGCCATATCCGTTATGTTCATGCGCCATCCGTCACCGCATCTGAAGGCAGGGTTGGGGTTTTTCTGCTTTGATCGTTTGTATCGCCGAACTGCACGCCGGCGGTCGTTTTAACACGACCTAGCCCAGGTCAGGCGGCTCCAGCAGCGTTTCTTCATTTTTATTGTGAAAGTGCCCCGGGGTCAGGCCATGTTTTTGCAGCAGACGGTAAAACTCGGTACGGTTGCGGTCAGCCAGGCGTGCTGCGTCGGCAACCACACCATCGGTCATTTTCATCAGGCCAACCAAGTATTCCCTTTCAAACTTCTGTTTGGCCTGATTGTAGGTGAGTACCTGCACGCTGGGGGTACGCAGGGCGCGCTGAACCAGAGACAACGGGATCAGCGGTGTGGTGCACAGGGCGCATACCTGTTCTACCACGTTAAGCAACTGGCGCACATTGCCCGGCCAGGGAGCTGTTGCCAGCGCCCGCAGTGCTTCTGGTGAAAATCCGGATATTTTTTTCCCGTATTTCTGGGTCAGGGCATTGAGAAAATGGCTGGCCAGCAGTGGAATGTCTTCCCGCCGTTGTGAAAGCGGGGGCAGGTTCAGTGTGACGACGTTCAGCCGGTAATACAGGTCTTCGCGAAATTCGCCATTGGCCATGGCATCTTCCAGGTTTCTGTGGGTGGCTGAAATAATGCGCACATCTACCGGGATGGATTGGGTTGACCCGACAGGGCGCACCACATGCTCCTGTAGCACGCGCAGCAGCTTGACTTGCAAGGATGGCGGCATATCACCGATTTCATCCAGCATCAGCGTGCCGCCATCGGCTTCCTGAAACAGGCCTTTGTGGTTATTGACGGCATCTGTAAAAGCGCCTTTCACGTGGCCGAACAGTTCAGATTCGAGCAATGTTTCGGGAATAGCGCTGCAATTGATGGCGATGAATGGTTTTTTCGCCCGCGGGCTGGCATGGTGGATCGCGCGTGCCAGCATTTCCTTGCCGGTGCCGCTTTCTCCCAACAGCAAAATGCTGGCGTCAGATGCCGCCACCAGCTTGGCTTCGGCCAGCAGTTCTTCCATGCAACTGGCATGACTGATGATGTTGGCGTGCCAGGCACCTTTGTCTGCCGGTTCCAAAACTTTAGCCGCAGGGGCACTCAAGGACAGCGCCTGCGAAATTTTATCGAGCAGTTCTTTGCCGTCAAAAGGTTTGGTCAGGTAGGAAAATACGCCGTGTGAGGTGGCTTTCACCGCATCGGGAATGGTGCCGTGCGCGGTCAGCAAAATGACCGGCAGCGAGGGATGGTTGCGCTGGATTTCGTCAAACAGTTCCAGGCCGTCTTTTCCGGGCAGGCGTACATCGCTGAGTACCAGTTGCGGGCGTTCAATGGCTAATTGGCTCAGCGCACTTTCTGCGCTGTCTGCGGTGCTGACCCGATAGCCTGCTGCGGTCAGGCGCATGGATATCAGGCGCAACATGTCGGTGTCATCGTCTACAACAAGAATGCGGGCTTGAGCTGAATTAGGCATAAGGTGTTATTTATCAGAGTTGTACGGGTTCTATCGCCTGCATGGCATTGTGCATCAGACAGGAAGGCAGCAAGACAGGTCAATGACCATACGGTTTATTATATGTCTTCGCCGTATGGATGCCGGATACGGTAACCCGTTTCCCGTATATATCTGCTGCCGGATTACCGAATTACCGGCTTATTGGCCTCGGCCCGCAGGTGCGGTGCGGGTGCTCAGGCTTTCTTCAATGGCGCGCAGGGCATTGAGTTTTTGTGTCAGATCTTCAATCTGGCGGGCATTGTCACGCAGAGAGCGGTTTTGCTGTGCGAGCTGGTTGTTGAGTTTGTGCTGTTCCTCAATCAAGGGGTAGAGCAACTGGGCCCACAGATACCAGGCGTTGTTGCTGTCGCTTGCCTGGTTAAAAATATCTTTCAAAATATCGAGCGCGCGCTGGCTGTCTGCTACTTGGTGCGTTCTGGAGAGAACCAGTGCCAGTTTGATGCGTGAGGGTTCATCCGTGTGGCCGGATAATTGGGCGATTTCATCAGTCAGAGCGCTGTTCTGCAGGGCGTAAATGCGGTTAATGTCTGCCAGCAGCAATTTGTTTAAATAGGGTTCCGTTGCCGATGTGGGTGGCGGGGGCGGGCATACCAGCGCCGGTGCCTGTGCAACACGGCATGTCAACGCGTCATCTGATGACGAGGTGTCGCTGGCACAGCCCGCAGCAAATATGCTGAATGCAACGCTTGCCACCAAGGGGGCTAAGCGGCGGCTCTGAATCAAGCCGGAAAAATGATTTGTCATGTCAGATAACATTGGCATAAGGCAGTTCAATACGGAAGTGAGTACCATGTTCATGAGGGATCAGCTCGATACGTCCACCATGTGCATGGATATACTCCTGCACAATGGATAAACCAATGCCGGTACCCCGTGAAACATTTTGAGGTTGTACTTTGCCCCTGTAAAAAGGTTCAAAAATGTGTTGCTGGTCTTGTGGGGTAATGCCCGGACCTTCATCAATGATATCAATGTATGCTTTTTCACCCTGAGAGCTAACCTGGATATTGATGTGTCCTTCCGGTGGCGAAAAGCGGATGGCATTGGAAAGCAGGTTACTGAGCACAGTGGCAATTTTTTCCGGGTCGACTTCGGCAACCACAGGCTCGCCATCCACCCGGAGATGCAGGTCATTGGCCTGCCATTGTAATTGCTGGGCATCAACCTGGTCTTCTGCCAGCTCCAGCAAATTAGTCGGTTTGCGTGCCAGTTTACGGGCCTCGAACGCTGCGGCGTTGAAGCGCAGCAGGTCTTCAATCTGCTTTTGCAGAATGACAGCATTTTGCTGCAGGATATGCACCACGTCTTTCTGGTTGCTGCTGAGGGTGCCGGCAAGGCCTTCCTGCAACAGCGAAATGCCTTCACGCAAGGCAGCCAAAGGTGTTTTCAGCTCGTGTGATGTATGCCTGAGAAAGCGGGCTTTATCGGCGTCTATTTCTGCTAAGCGCATGCGCAGCCAGTCCAGCTGGCGGCCGAGTTTGCGCACGTCTGCCGGGCCATGGATATCAATAACGGTATCAAACTGGTTTTCTCCCAGCCGGACGATGGCTTTTTCAATGCGTCTGAACGGCCTGGCGAGCCAGACCCCAAAGGCCAGGGCCATCAGCAATGCGACTGCGACCAGCCCGATCATCAACTGGGTCATCCAGTGCTGGCGCCGTGCAATATCATCTTGGAGTTGTTGATTGCGCTGGTCACTGATCATTTGAACGGCTGTATTGATCAGTGTCTGCGTGGCTTCCAGATTTTGAAACTGGTCTATCAACTGATGTTGCAGTTCCGCAATGTTTTCGGGCTGGTTTTTAATGGATGTCAGTATCTCGGAGAGCTGCTGTGTTTGATCGCGCCATTGTTCAACCAGCTCGTCAGTGACTACGTTTTGTTTGCGCAGCTCTGCAATGATCTGATTGGTCCGGCTGCGGGACTCTTCATAGCTTTGCAGCAAAGGGGCATCCATCAGCACCATATACTGGCGGGCTGAGCGCTCCATCACCATGCCCACACTGCTGAGGTCTTGTGCCAGTTCATTGAGTTTGACGGCACTGGTGGCGGTCTCTTGGCTGCGTTTGCCCAGATAATCCAGTGTTTTGATGCCGATGAATGAGCTGGCGGCAAACAGCGAGGCCATCAAAAAGAAGGCAATCAGAAGGTATTGTTTAAAGGAAAGGCGGGCGCCATGTGCAGACATATCAAATTGGGATCATGGTGTTAATGGTTGTGCCTGAAGCGAAAGTTAAACGTGATACCTGGACGTTTGCCATCTGTATTGGCCGCAAGTGCCATTGTTTTCAAAAGTGCTTGGACCGCTGCAGTATTTTCTGCATGGTCGCCGCTAAATTAGATGATTCTAACCGTTTTGATATAACCGATGCCATCTGTTCGGACATAAACCGTTGTTTCCGCATTGATGCTGATCTGCCTGCAACAGATGCAGCTGTATTCACGGTGTTGCCACAGCTCTGTATAGGCGAGATGGACCGCTGTGCGGTTATGTTATTTCTGATACAGCCGGTTAATCATTCGGTCTGAAGCGAAAGTTAAATGTGGTGGTTGGTCGTTTGCCGTCGATATCAGCCGGGAGTTGCGCTGTTTTCCACAGGGCTCTTTCCACGGCGTCATCCCAGGCCTGATTGCCGCTGGACTGCGTGATTCTGACGGTTTTGATATTGCCGTTGTTGTCTGTTTCGACATAAACAATGGTCATTGAATTGTCATTATTGTCCCCCGCATAGACAATATTGCGTTTCACAATACCTGCAAGACGGTTTCCATAAGCGTCTGACGCGCGGCCGGTGCCGCCGGTCGGGCCAGAAGCACCCGAAGTGCTGTTGCCGCTGCCGCCAGCCATACTTTGTATCCGTGCCAGTTGCTCCTGACGCAGGCGATCGCGTTCAGCAGCTTCGCGCTGGGCTTGTTCGCGGCGGGCCTGCTCCTGACGCGCCTGCTCTTGGCGGCGTTGCTCCTGTCGGGCTTGTTCTTGGCGCTGTTGCTCTTCACGTTGCGCCTGTTCCTGCCGAGCCTGCTCCTGGCGTTGTTGTTCTTCGCGCTGAGCCTGTTCGCGGTGGGCTTGCTCCTGACGTTGCTGTTCTTCACGCTGGGCTTGTTCCCTGCGGGTCTGTTCCTGGCGCTGTTGTTCTTCTCGTTGGGCTTGCTCTCTGCGTGCCTGTTCCTGGCGTTGTTGTTCCGCTGCCTGCCGTTCGCGCTCGGCCGCTTGGCGCCGGGCCTGCTCCAGCGCAATTTCAGCATCGCTGGGCTGCAGCGGGGTTACGCGTGGAGGGGGCTGCACTGGCTGCTGGGGGGCAGGGGCAGGAGCCGGCGTGCGTTGAACGGGCTGAGTCTGAACCGGTTCGGGCAATGCGGTCCACAACTCGGCTTGGGCCGGTGGGGGTGTTTCGCTGCGCCAGTAAAAATTCATGCTCAATGCAATGATCAGCAGCACGTGCACCGCGACAGCCAGCAAAATGTAGCGTCCTTTGAGCGTGGTGCTGGGAGGCTTTAGCGTGGAGTGGTCTAGTGGCGAAGGCATGGTGGTTTATCTGAACTGCTGATCATGTACATACTGGAGGTCATGCTTACTGCTGGGCTACCAGCAATCCGACCCTTTTGATACCGCTTTCATTGAGTGTGTTGAGTATTTTGACGACCTGTTCATAGGGAATCTGCTTGTCCGCGGCGATGATGACAGCCGTATTTTCGTTACCGGCCTGCATGGCGCGGACTTCCTCCACCAGCTGCGAAAGGGTGACCGGTGTGGTGGCGCCGGTGTTATCGGTGACTTTGATTTCGTTGCCGGCTGAAACGGAAACCCGGACAAACTGCTCAGGCGCACGCGAAGCGGCCCCCGCACTGGGCACCTCGATTTCTCCCATGGTGAGCATGGGGGCGGTGACCATGAAGATGATCAGCAGCACCAGCATGACGTCAATGTAAGGCACCACATTCATTTGCGACATGGGCTTTACACGTTTTCTTTTCGGTAAGTCAACAGCCATGGTATCAGTTCATTCGTTGCATGAGGGCAGATATTGCCGGTTTAGGTACGGGTTGCGCCTTCGGCAGGAATTTGCCGTTGCAAAATATTGGTAAATTCATCCATGAATGCTTCCAGCCGGGTGGCTATTTTGTCGGAATTGGCGCTGAAACGGTTATAGGCCAGTACGGCTGGAATTGCTGCAAACAGGCCGATCGCGGTAGCAACCAGAGCTTCGGCAATACCTGGGGCGACGGTGGCCAGCGTCACCTGCTGCATATTGGACAGCCCGGTAAAAGCGTGCATGATGCCCCATACCGTACCAAACAGGCCGATGTAAGGTGAAACTGACCCGACAGAGGCCAGGAAAGGCAACTGGGTTTCAACAGAGTCCATTTCCCGCTGATAGCTTGCACGCATGGCACGCCGTGCGCCATCGATGGTGGTATTGGTGTCTGCGTGGCGCTCGCGCAGCTTTAAAAACTCGCGCATGCCGGCGGCGAAAATACGGCTGGTACTGCCCGATTTTTCATTTTGAAGTGCATATTGCTGCAGTTCATTGAGCGAAGCGTCTCCGGACCAGAACATGCGCTCGAAACGGCTGTTTTGCGCATGCAGGCGCCGGAAAGCGCCCCATTTGGCAAAAATGACGGCCCAGCTGATGACTGAAATCAGCAGCAGCAGTACCATGATCAGTTGAACAACCAGGCTGGCGTTGAGAATGAGGTGGGCAATAGACAGATCTTGATTCATGCCGAAGGTAATACAGAGGCTAAAGTTGATGGGAAACGACAGGGTGCCAGGGTTGTGGCATCTACACACCCGATTCGAATCTCGCCATGGCACAAAAGTTCACCATGGGTTGACTGTAGGAAGGCCTGTTGTTCAACGGTAATGGATGCACGTCCGATATTTTTGACGGCTGTGGTGATGCTTAACATATCATCCAGCCTGGCCGGACGCAGGTAACGTACGTGGGTTTCGCTGACGACCAGTTGGACGCCTTCGCTTTCTTTGAGGCGTTGCTGGTTGATACCCAGCGTACGCAGCCATTCGGTGCGGGCACGTTCAAAGAATTTCAGGTAATTGGCATAAAACACAATGCCTCCGGCATCGGTGTCCTCCCAATAGATTCGCAGTGAAAACTCAAAGTTGTGCATGTGGGGTATTGTAGAGAAATGCGCGGTTTTTTGTCCGGAGCATACCGTACCTGCCATTTATGGATGGAACCATGAGCTTAAAAACGATGCCTGCTGGACTGCGCCTGGCGGCAGGTCAGCCCTGTACCTCAGCGGGGCGCAGGTGAGCGGCTACTTTGTCCAGCACGCCGTTGACATATTTGAAACCATCGGTGCCGCCATAGGTTTTAGCCAGCTCCACGGCTTCGTTAATGACCACGCGGTAAGGAATGTCTAGGCAATGCTGCAACTCATAGGCGCCCAGCATCAAAATGGCATGCTCAA
The DNA here is from genome assembly GCF_963921665.1 of Saezia sanguinis. NCBI lineage: Bacteria > Pseudomonadati > Pseudomonadota > Betaproteobacteria > Burkholderiales > Saeziaceae > Saezia > Saezia sanguinis. The sequence goes on along the minus strand of NZ_CAWUGC010000002.1, from coordinate 34,060 downwards.
TGGGTGACAGATCGGTGGTTTTGCGGTCAACATGCGGGGCCAATACCGCATCAATGGCTGAGGCGTCTGCAATGATGCCGTGCAGCAGGGCGTCATAATGGGCTGCGTCTGATTTTTTAAACCCGTCCATTCCACGAATCTGCGCATCAATAGCTCCGGGGTCATTGTCCGAAACCAGCCACTGGTAAATGCCCTGCAATGTGAATTCGCGGGCGCGCCGCCGGGCAGATTTCTGCGGTTTTTTGGTTTTATGGCTGTCGGGCGATGTGGGCTGTGCGGTTGAATCAGTGCTGTTCATTGGCCTGCTTTCACAGAGTGTTGTTTCAGAAGTTGTGCCATTTCTATGGCGACCTGGGCGGCGTCAAGCCCTTTTTCTTGCATACGTGCCCGTGCCTGGGCTTCATTTTCGGTCGTAAGAATGGCATTGGCAACCGGGATGCCATGGTCCAGGGTTACGCGGGTGACGCCAGCAGCGCTTTCATTAGCCACCAGTTCAAAGTGGTAGGTTTCGCCCCGGATGACACAGCCTAATGCGATCAGTGCGTCAAAAGCGCCCTGTTTGGCTAGGGCCTGCAGCATGACCGGGATTTCAAGCGCCCCGGCAACCTGAATTAACAGAATGTCTTGCGGGGATACGCCCAGGCGCACCAATTCTGCCTGCGCGGCTTTGGCAAGCGTGCCGGTAATTTCGGTATTAAAGCGGGACTGAACGATTCCGATGCGAAGTCCCTGACCCTGAAGGTGCAGGTTGTTGCCTTTATCTGCGTTTTGCATGTCAAATGATTAAAATTCTATTTTGAAGGGTTGTAATCTTACAAGGCTTTCATGGAAATAGCTGCTTGGCTGATGCTAAGCCCAATCTGCCGGTGGGGGACCTTTTCGGGTTGTGCATGTGATGCTTAAAAAGAGTCACCCTCAAAAAAATACTTTACTGGCGATTAGGGAGTTGGCTTACAGCAAAGGCTTATTGAGCTATATTGTAAGTGATACAACCTCAAATAAATCAGCTCAGGAGTCACATATGTTTAAAAAAGTACTGGTACCAATCGACGGTTCTGCGCCCTCCACCAAAGCGCGCCAGGCAGCAGTGGAAGTCGCCAAAATGTTTGATATTCCCATTGTAGCGTTGTATGTGATCGAACCCCTGCCTTATGTCGGGCTGGCAGAAGTGGGTGTGCCTGATCTGGCTGAGTATTCCAGTGCAGTGCGTGCCGAGGCCAGCAAAGTGCTGGAAGCGGTCGAAGCAGAGTGCAAGGACCAGGGTGTTAAATGTGAAACGGTTCTGGTGGAAGCTGCCAACGTGGACCAGGGTATTTTGGAACAGGCTGAGTCTCGCGACTGCAACCTGATTGTCATGGGCACCCATGGCCGCCGCGGTATCAACCGCTTGCTGATGGGCAGCGTAGCCCGCAGCGTGCTGGGACAGTCCAAAGTGCCAGTGCTGGTGGTTCCCTGAAATCTGGTAAGCCACTACCGTGATGGATAATGAAGCGCCACATCTTCATGATGTGGCGTTTTTTCGTTTGAAAGTAGGTCGTCGGCCAAGACGAGGTAAATAGGGGTTATCTCTCAAAAGACCACAAATTCTAAAGGAAGGTACACTTTTCATATATTTTTTGAATGAAGCTGGATTTTTAGGCTATATTGTGTTGGCTTGCTATCAAGCTGATGTGATTTGAGATAAAGGAGACACAAACATGTTCATGAAAGTATTGGTTCCGACAGACGGATCAGAAGCTTCTGCCAAAGCGCGCCAGGCAGCGTATGAGGTTGCCAAGAAATTCAATATTCCTGTGGTGGCACTGTATGTCATGGAGCCTTCGCCTTACGTGAATGTGGCCGAATATGCTAACGCGGCCCGGGCTGAGGCCGATCAGGTCATTGCAACCGTGAAGGAAGAGTGCAAAGAGCAGGGCATCAAAGGGGAGTGCGTGCTGCTGGAGTTTTCTCATGTGGACCAGGGTATTTTGGAGCAGGCCAAGGAGCATCATTGCGATCTGATCGTGATGGGTACACATGGCCGGCGCGGGCTGAACCGCCTGCTGATGGGCAGCGTGGCCAGTAATGTGCTGAGCCAGTCTAAAATTCCGGTTCTGGTCATTCCCTGAGCCGCCTAACGCTTATCTGAGATACAAGGGCAGCAGACAACTGAAACGGTTGTCTGCTGTTTTTTTTATGTAGCCAGGCATTTGCACAAGGCGTAAATGGCGCCAACTGTATGCTGGTTGCTGCATTTGCAGCAATTCTTTGTGTCAAAAAGCTCACAGTGTGGGACAATTACCACTTTAGCGTTTTGAAAAGCGGTGTCATCGTGAAGTCAGTGCAAAAGTCGAACAAATTGTCGCAGGTTTTCTATGAAATCAGAGGACCGGTGCTTGATCGTTGCCGTCAGATGGAAGAAGACGGTATTAAAATCATCAAGCTCAATATCGGCAATCTGGCGGCATTCGGTTTTGAGCCGCCTGATGAAGTGGTGCAGGACATGATCCACAACCTGCCCGATGCCGCAGGCTATACCGATTCCAAAGGATTGTTTGCGCCGCGTAAGGCCGTGGTGCACTACAGCCAGCAAAAACGCATTCCCCATGTGGAAGTGGAAGATATTTTTCTGGGCAATGGTGTGTCTGAGCTGATTGCGATGAGCTTAAACGCGCTGCTCAATGATGGCGACGAAGTGCTGATTCCGTCACCTGATTATCCGCTGTGGACCGCTGCCACTTCACTGTCTGGCGGCAGGCCGGTGCATTATGTGTGCGACGAGCAGTCTGACTGGCTGCCGGATACCGCTGATATCCGCGCAAAGATCACACCCCGCACGCGCGCCATTGTGGTGATCAACCCGAATAACCCGACGGGTGCGCTGTATCCTGACAGCGTGCTGGAAGAAATCGTGCAGATTGCACGCGAGCACGGCCTGATTGTTTTTGCTGACGAGATCTACGACAAAATTCTGTATGACGGCAATGTGCATACATCAATTGCTTCACTGGCTGATGATGTGCTGTTTATCACGTTCAATGGGTTGTCAAAAGCCTACCGTGGCTGCGGCTACCGGGCTGGCTGGATGATCGTTTCCGGTGCCAAGCGGCAGGCGGCTGACTATATTGAGGGGCTCAATACGCTGGCTTCCATGCGATTGTGCGCCAACACACCGGGGCAACTGGCTATTCAGACGGCACTGGGCGGCTACCAGAGTATTCAGGAACTGGTGGCACCGGATGGACGGCTGACACGCCAGAGAGATTTGACGCATGCCTTGTTGACCCAGATTCCGGGTGTCAGTTGTGTCAAGCCGAAAGCATCGCTGTACATGTTCCCTCGGCTGGACCCCAAAGTGTACGCGATTGAAAACGACCAGGACTTTGCGCTGGATCTGCTGGAGACGCAACGTGTGCTGGTGGTACAGGGATCCGGTTTTAACTACGCTACGCCGGACCATTTCCGGGTGGTTTTTCTGCCGTATATGGATGTGCTGGCCGAGGCGTTTGGGCGCATGGCGAAGTATCTGGACGGGTACCGCAAGCGGCATCCGGTGTACATGGCCTCATCTGTTAAGCCTGTGGCGGAAAAAGCGCAGACTAAAACAGGAAAGGCAACAAGCTGAGTTAAGAAGCAGCGCTATTGCGAACGGTTCATTGTGATATTTGTTGATTAAATATGGTTGTATGAGATGAGTGATAAAGAACATCGGGTTTTGAGATTGGGTCTTTTGGGTTCAGGTGTTGTGGGCAGCGGCGTGGTGAACGTGCTGAGCCGCAACCAGGATGAAATTCGCCGCCGGACCGGGCGCACATTAAAAATTGTGCGCATTGGCACACGCGAAGTGGAAAAAGCACGCCAGGATTTTGGCGATGCCTACCAGTACACCACTGAACTTGATGAGATTACAACCGCGCCTGATGTGGATGTGGTGATTGAACTCATCGGCGGCACCACACGGGCCAGGGAAGTCATTCTGTCGGCTATTGCGGCAGGTAAACACGTGGTTACGGCCAACAAGGCGTTGCTGGCAGAGCATGGAACCGAAATTTTTGCCGCCGCCCGTGCCAAAGGTGTGATCGTGGCGTTTGAAGCGGCGATTGCCGGTGGCATTCCCATTGTCAAGGCGCTGCGTGAAGGCTTGTCGGCCAATCGCATCCAGTGGGTGGCCGGTATCATCAACGGCACCACCAATTACATTCTTTCAGAAATGCGCGAAAAAGGCGTGGATTTTCAGAGCGCACTCAAAGACGCACAGGCGCTTGGGTATGCCGAAGCTGACCCGACTTTTGACATCGAAGGGGTGGATGCCGCGCACAAGATTACATTGATCTGTTCGCTGGCGTTTGGGGTGCCGGTGCAGTTTCACAAAGCCTACATCGAAGGCATCAGCCAGCTTGAAACCGCCGATATTGCCTATGCCGAAAAACTGGGTTACCGTGTGAAACTGCTGGGCATTGCCAAAGCTGCTGAAAAAGGCATTGAACTGCGTGTGCATCCGACTCTGGTACCGATCAGCCGCCTGATTGCCAATGTACATGGCGCGATGAATGCCGTGGTGGTGCAGGGCGACGCGGTAGGCGCAACGCTGTATTACGGCAAGGGAGCGGGCAGTGAGCCGACGGCTTCAGCCGTGATTGCCGACTTGGTGGATATTGCACGCATGGAAACCGCTGACCCGGCGCACCAGGTACCCTACCTGGCGTTTATGAGCGATGCATTGAGCAACACGCCGATACTGCCGATGGAAGAGGTGGTGACCAGCTACTATCTGCGGCTGCGTGTGGCAGATGAAGCCGGTGTGTTGGCGCAGGTGACGCGTATTCTGGCCGACCAGGCAATCAGCATTGATGCGGTGATTCAGCGGGAGTCAGATGAAGTCAGCGATGCCAATGAAAACCAGACCGACCTGATGATTCTGACACATGAAACGACAGAACGCGCAATGAATCAGGCGATTGCACTGATTGAATCGCTGCCGTCGGTATTTGGTGTGCGCCGGATACGCAAGGAAGAGTTGCAATAACGGTACTTGTGCCCTGGAAATAGGGCACACTGCCTGCGGGCAGTGGTTTTTCGATATATGGTGCCGTTAACCCAATCAACAGGATGTGAGTGCTCATGAACTACCTCAGCACCCGCGGGGATGATACCCGCAAAAGCTTTTGCCAGATTCTGCTTGAAGGGCTGGCGCCGGATGGCGGGCTGTATATGCCCGATGAATACCCGCAGGTTGATGAAACCGTGCGGGCCAAATGGCGTACCCTGAGCTATCCTGAACTGGCGTTTGAGATCTGCTCGCTGTTTATCAGCGATATTCCCAGCAGTGACCTGCGGCAGCTGATCAACAAAACGTATACCGCCCAGGCTTTTGGCTCCGACAAGGTTGTACCGGTGACCAGGCTGGAGGAAGGGCTGTATCTGGCGCATCTGTCCAATGGTCCGACATTTGCCTTTAAAGACATGGCAATGCAGTTGCTGGGCAACCTGTTTGAATATGAACTGGCGCGTCGCGGCCAGACGCTCAATATCCTGGGTGCAACCAGCGGCGATACGGGCAGTGCGGCCGAATACGCGATGCGCGGTAAAAAAGGCATCAATGTGTTTATGCTGAGCCCGCATGGTCGCATGAGCCCGTTCCAACAGGCGCAGATGTATACGCTGCAGGATGCCAATATCCACAATCTGGCGGTGCAGGGTGTATTTGACGACTGCCAGGATATTGTCAAAGCGGTTTCGAATGATCTGGAGTTCAAACGTCGCTACAACATTGGCACAGTCAATTCCATCAACTGGGCACGCCTGCTGGCTCAGGTGGTGTATTACTTTTACAGTTATTTCCAGGTGGTCAGCTCAGACGACGCGCGCGTTTCGCTGGCGGTGCCTTCGGGCAACTTTGGCAATATCTGTGCCGCGCATGTGGCCCATATGATGGGATTGCCGATTTACCGCCTGGTACTGGCAACCAACGAAAATAACGTATTGCAGGAGTTTTTCTCTACCGGTACTTACCGTGTGCGCAAACCCAGTGAAACGTTTGAAACATCCAGCCCGTCAATGGATATTTCCAAGGCCAGCAATTTTGAACGCTTTATTTATGACCTGACCGGACGCGATGCACCGCGCACGCGGCAGTTGTTCGGTGTGGAAGTGCCAGAGCATGGCGGGTTTTCTGTCAATGAAGCCGAGTTTGACATGCTGGAGAGCTATTATGGCTTTGTTGCAGGCACCAGCACCCATGCGGACAGGCTGCACACCATTGCCGATGTCTACAAGCAGCACAAGGTATTGATCGACCCGCATACCGCCGATGGTGTGAAGGTCGCGCGTGAGCACATGAACGGCATTGTACCCACGATTGTGATGGAAACGGCGCAGCCGATCAAATTTGCGGCGACTATCAAAGAGGCTTTAGATATTGAGCCGCCGATGCCGCAGCAGGCCAAGGGCCTGATGGGCCTGCCTAAGCGTTTTGAAGTTGTGCCTGCGGATGTGAAGACGGTCAAGGACTATATTGTCAAACACGTGTAACAGCAGGCTGCCATGATGCATGTACTGGGTATTTGCGGTGGGTCGGGTTCAGGCAAAACACGCCTGGCACAGCAGTTGATTGCTGCGTTAACCGCGCAAGGGCAGACGGTTTCGGTGGTTAAACATGCGCATCACGATGTGGATGTGGATACCCCGGGCAAAGACTCATGGGTGCTGCGCAAGGCCGGGGCCAGCGAAACAGTGCTGATTACCGCTCAGCGCTGGATGTTGATCAGGGAGCTGGAGCATGAGCAGCCCGAGCCCGATATTCATGAAGTGCTGGCGCATATTCAGCCCTGCGACTGGGTGATTGTGGAAGGCTTCAAGCACGCTGACCTGAACAAAATTGAAGTATGGCGCCACAGTGTGGGTAAGCCGGCCTTGTATCAGAACGATGCACATGTGAAAGCATTGATCACCGATGATGTAGACCGGCTGCCTGTTGCAAGCAAGCTACCGGTTTTTTCGCCTGACGATATCGGTGCCCTGGTGGGCTGGCTGGATGCGCATGCAGATCTGTTTGTCTATGAGCGTAGCTGAAAAACGGTAAGCTGATTTCATCTACAATTTGATTGCAGGTGCTTGCAAAGCCAGGTACAGCATAGGAATTTGGGGATATGGGTTCTGAAAAAAAACTGATTGAACTTGACGATGCGCTAAGCCGCATGCTGGCATGTATTGCGCCTTTAACGCAAACGGAGCAGATACCGATTCAGCAGGCTCACGGGCGCGTGCTGGCGCGAGAGGTTCGCTCAGTGCTGAGCGTGCCTTCTTTTGACAACAGCGCGATGGATGGTTATGCATTGCGTTGCATGGATGTCAGTGAAGCCGATATTCAGAACAAAAAAGCATTTGCTGTTTCCCAGCGCATTGCCGCAGGCGATACAGGGGAAGCGGTGCAGGCAGGTACGCTGGTACGGATTTTTACCGGTGCGCCGGTTCCACCAGGTGCTGATGCCGTGATTCAACAGGAGCATGTCACCCTGCAGGAAGGTGGTTTGGCGGTTTTGGACCGGTTGCCTCGTTTTGGTGACAACATCCGCAGGGCAGGGGAAGATATTGAAGCCGGCGCGGTTGTGATTGAAGCCGGTAAACGGTTGAGCACGGTTGATATCGGTGTGGCTGCATCCGTCGGGCAGGCAGAGCTGGAGGTGTTCCGGCGGCCGAAGGTGGCGCTGTTTGTCACAGGCGATGAGCTGACCGAGCCGGGGCACCCTTTAAAGCCCGGCAGTATTTACAACTCAAACCGTTATGTGCTCAATGACCTGCTGCACCAGATGGGGTGCGACGTATCGGACCTGGGTATCTTGCAGGATTCTTTGCCTGTGGTGCAGGATGCCTTGCAACAGGTGGCGCAGGAGCACGACCTGATTCTGACCTCCGGCGGTGTTTCCGTGGGAGAGGAAGACCATGTGAAGCAGGCAGTGACCAACCTGGGCAAAATCGAGTTGTGGAAACTGGCGGTCAAGCCCGGAAAGCCGCTGGCATTCGGGCAGGTTAATTGGCCCAATGAAAAAGGTTATGCCTGGTTCATTGGCCTGCCCGGTAACCCGGTAGCGTCGTTTGTCACGTTCCTGCTGGCGGTGCGCCCGTTTTTGCAAAAACTTTCGGGGCGGCAGGTCAGCCCGCGCCATGCGGTGCAACTGCAAGCTAGTTTCAGTGTCAAAACCAAAGAGCGGCGCGAGTTTTTGCGCGCGCGCATGAATGATGACGGGCTGGTGGAGCTGTATCCAAACCAAAGCTCCGGCGTGCTGACCTCAATGGCCTGGGCGCAAGGGCTGGTGGATATTCCTGCGCGTACCGAAGTGCATCCTGGGGATCAGGTCAGCTACATCCGGCTGAGTGAATTGAGTACATGAGCATGACAAAACATATTCAACTGCTGTATTTTGCCAGTGTGCGTGAACTGCTTGGGCGTGATCACGAGCCTTTTGAATCGGCTGCGGCCAGTGTGGCTGATCTGCGCCGTGAGCTGGCAGCGCGCGGTGGTTCGTATCAGGAAGCGTTTGAGGCCGGGCGGGTTTTGCGCTGTGCGGTGAATCAGGACATGGCGGATGAACAGGCGGTTTTGAACGATGGTGATGAGGTGGCATTTTTCCCGCCCGTCACAGGTGGTTAGCTTATGAAAGTACGCGTACAGTCCGAAGATTTTGACCTGAATGCAGAATGCCGGGCATTGAGTCAGCGTAACGCTGAAACAGGTGCTTTGGCAAGCTTTGTCGGGCTGGTGCGGGCACAAGGCCAGGCAGTGCATGAATATGCGCTGGAACTGGAACACTACCCGGGCATGACTGAAAAAGCCATTGAGAAAATTGTGCAGGAAGCCATAGAGCGCTTTAAGCTGCTGGATGCCACGGTGATACACCGTGTAGGCCGCCTGGCTGCTGGCGCACAGATTGTGCTGGTGGTGACGGCTTCGCAACACCGGGCAGCGGCTTTTCAGGGCTGCGAGTTCATTATGGACTACCTTAAAACACAGGCACCGTTCTGGAAGAAGGAAAGCGGTACGGCAGGGGCAGGCTGGGTGGACGCCAAAGCCAGCGATGACCAGGCGCTTGAGCGCTGGGGTGTGGCTTCGCGCAATGCCGATCGCGGTTGCTGAACTCCAAGGATAGATAAAACAGGCGGGGTTAAGTCATTCAGGTATAAAAACTCCCGGCCTGGTTGTAACGTCCAGGCCAGAAGTTCAGTTCAACTGATCAGCTTTTGATGAAAGCCAGCAGGTCTTCATTGACTTGGTCTTTGTGCGTGCTGCACAGGCCATGAGAAGCGCCGGGATATACCTTCACTTTCGCATTGGGAAGCAGTTTGGCTGCGGCTTCGCTGGATGATTTTGGCGGCACAATCTGGTCGTCATCACCATACAAGACCAATGTCGGTATGGTCATTTTCTTCAGGTCTTCTCTCTGGTCTGTTTCAGAAAACGCTTTGACGCAATCGTATAGGGCTTTGATTGAGCCTGCCATGCCTTGTAACCAGAAGCTCTGGCGCAAGCCGTCTGAAGGTTTGGCGTTGGGCCGGTTGAAGCCGTAAAAGGTTTCTGACAGGTCTTTGAAGAACTGTGAGCGGTCTTTGCGCACACCTTCGCGAATGCCGTTAAAGACATCAATAGGCAGACCGTTGGGGTTGAAATCTGTTTTGAGCATGATCGGCGGTACTGCGCCAATCAAAGCGGCTTTGGCAACCCGTTTGGTGCCGTGGCGACCAATGTAGCGCGCTACTTCGCCCCCGCCGGTGGAGTGGCCCACGTGCACGGCATCGTGTAGATCCAGGGCGTTTGTCAGTTCTGCCAGGTCATCGGCGTATTGGTCCATATTGTGGCCGCCCCATGGCTGGGATGAGCGCCCGTGCCCGCGTCGGTCATGGGCAATCACACGAAACCCTTTTGATGCGAGGAAAAGCATCTGGTCTTCAAACGCATCACTGGACAAGGGCCAGCCATGGCTGAATACGATGGGTTGTCCGGAACCCCAGTCTTTATAGTAAAGAATAGTGCCGTCTTTAAGTTTGATAGTGTTTGCTGTTTGCATTTTGTGCCTTTCAAATGAGAATGCAAATAAGAGGCCGTTTAACTGCTAAGTGGCCGGGGATGTCTGGCTAATGGGGTTCAATGTATTCCACTCTGTGAAACCATTTAGGTGACGATGTGAATCGTTATCAAATGCTGCCAGCATGGGTATTCAGGCACATTTGCGGGTGGTTATCAGGAAAGGTGTGACCGAAATTTTGCGCAGCAAAATAAAAAGGACGGATTTATTTTTCTGGCCTGCGTGGCTTGCAAACCTGTATCACAATAAAGGGCCTTAGCGTGGCGCTGCGCATGTCCATCAGCAGATTGGCAGTGCCTGTCAGTAGAAAAGAGATAGTGAGGAGATAAGCATGATGCAAAGACGCCGTTTTGTAGGCTGCGCTGCGGCATTGGCCGCAGCTGGTTTGTCCAGAAGTGTCTATGCCGCCACCGATGTGATTCGCATTGGTGAAATCAACAGTTACAAAGCGTTGCCCGCGTTTTTAGAACCTTATCGCAAGGGGATGGATCTGGCGGTGGAGCAGATCAATGCCGCAGGCGGTGTGCTGGGCAAAACGCTTGAAGTGGTGACGCGTGATGACAACGCCAACCCAGGCGATACCGTGCGCATGGCGCAGCAATTGCTGAGCCGTGAAAAAGTGGATGTACTGGCAGGCAACTTTCTTTCCAATACCGGCATGGCGCTGAGTGACTTTGCCAAACAGCGGCGGGTGTTTTTTCTGGCAGGCGAACCGCTGACAGACAAGCTGACCTGGGAAGGCGGTAACGAATACACATTCCGTCTGCGTCCTGGAACCTATATGCAGACCGCGATGCTGGTGCCGCAGGCTGCGGCGCTGAATAAAAAGCGCTGGGCGTTGGTGTATCCTAATTACGAATATGGACAGGCGGCAGCAACCGCGTTTAAGCGTTTGCTGCGTGAACGGCAGCCGGATGTGGAGTTTGTGGCTGAGCTGGCAACGCCTTTTGGCAAGGTGGACGCAGGCAGCACGGTGCAAGCACTGTCAGATGCCAAGCCGGATGCTATTTTTAATGCGTTGTTTGCGGTGGATTTGATCAAGTTTGTGCGCGAAGGCAATACACGCGGATTGTTTAAAGGGCGTGAAGTAGTCAGCCTGCTCAGCGGTGAACCTGAATATCTGGATACGCTGAAAGAGGAAACACCCGATGGCTGGTATGTGACCGGCTATCCATGGTACAGCATTGATACGCCGGAACACCAGGCATTTTTGGATGCTTATCAGAAACGCTTTAATGATTACCCGCGCCAGGGTTCGATTGTGGGCTATGCAATGATCAAGTCTTTGGGCGCAGGCATTCAGAAAGCAGGTTCCACCAAAGCCGATGATCTGATCGGGGCGTTCAAAGGCTTGTCTCTGATGACGCCTTTTGGTGAGATCACTTATCGTCCGCAAGACCACCAGTCCACACTGGGGGCCTATGTGGGCCGCACCAAACAGGTGGACGGCAAGGGCGTGATGGTGGATTTCACTTATTGTGATGGGGCCGATTTTCAGCCCAGCGATGCTGAGGTAGCACAGTTCCGTTCACGTGGCTGAAGCGAGGCGGCGAAGTGAAGATGCCTGAGGTTTTTTTCTGTGCGGTACCGGGTGTGGCCGGTACTCCTGCATGTATGGGGCCTGTTGAGCCATGAGCGGCGCAGGGCTGCTGGTTCAGTTGCTTAATGGGCTGGCTTCGGCATCTTCCTTGTTTCTGACGGCAGTAGGCCTGTCGCTGATTTTTGGTGTGACCCGTGTCGTGAATTTTGCGCACGGGTCGCTTTACATGCTGGGGCTGTATATCGCCTATTCGGCAGTGGGCTGGCTCATGCAGGCCAGTGGCGGTGCTGCCTGGGGTTTCTGGTTCGGGCTGCTGCTGGCTGCGCTGGCCGTGGGGGCCGTGGGAGCACTGGTTGAAGTGGTGCTGCTGCGGCGTATTTATAAAGCGCCGGAACTGTTTCAGTTGCTCGCGACTTTTGCGCTGGTGCTGATCATTAAAGATGTGGCTCTGTCCATCTGGGGACCAGAAGATCTGCTGGGGCCGCGTGCGCCGGGGTTTTCCGGTGCAGTGCAGATTCTGGGGCACCAGTTTCCCAGTTATGATCTGTTGCTGATTGTTATCGGCCCGGCGGTGTTACTGGGGTTATGGCTGCTGTTGGCCAAAACGCGCTGGGGCACACTGGTGCGTGCAGCCACGCAAGACCGTGAAATGGTCAGCGCATTGGGTGTGAACCAGTCCTGGCTGTTTACCAGCGTGTTTGCGCTGGGTGCCATGCTGGCCGGTCTGGGCGGCGCGCTCCAGCTCCCCAGAGAGCCTGCCAGCCTGACGCTGGATATGACGACGATTGGCGAGGCGTTTGTCGTGGTGGTGGTGGGCGGCATGGGGTCGATTCCCGGGGCTTATGTGGCCGCATTGATCATTGCGGAAATTAAAGCCTTGTGCATGGCGCTGGGTGATGTAACGCTTTTGGGGCTGACCATTTCTTTTCCCAAACTGACGCTGGTGGTGGAGTTTGCCGTGATGGCCGTGGTTCTGGTGCTGCGGCCATGGGGCTTGTTGGGTAAGCCCATGGCGGCTGCCCGTACTTTTGCGGCACAGCAGGTGCCACTGCGCCGCAGCGGCTGGGGGGGTAAGGCAGCCATGGTATTGCTGGTGCTTGTACTGACTGCATGGCCCTGGCTGGCTGGGCATGATGCCTACTCCGTGATTTTGTGGATGGATATTCTGGTGGCGGTGCTGTTTGCATTCAGCCTGTATTTCATCATGGGTCCTGCGGGCATGAACTCGTTCGGACATGCGGCCTATTTTGGCCTGGGAGCTTATGGCGCAGCCATTTTATTGAATACGCTTTCCATGCCGATGGCAGCGGCTCTTGCCTTTGCGCCTTTGGTGGCAGGTATCGGGGCGGTGTTGTTTGGCTGGTTTTGTGTGCGTCTTTCCGGCGTGTATCTGGCGATGCTGACGCTGGCTTTTTCGCAGATTGTATGGTCTGTGGTGTACCAGTGGGACAGTTTTACCGGCGGCAGCAATGGCATGTGGGGCATCTGGCCGGCAGAGTGGTTATCGGGCATCGGTTTTTATTACGTGGTGCTCATCTGTTGCGTGGCCGGTATCTGGCTGATGCGGCGCATGTTGTTTTCACCACTGGGTTATGCGATGCGTGCCACGCGTGATTCACCATGGCGGGCCGATGCGGTGGGGATTGATGTCAAACGGGTGCAGTGGGCTGCATTCATGGTGGCCGGCTTGTTTGCTGGCATGGCCGGTGCATTGTTCGCTTTTTCCAAAGGCAGTATTGACCCGGATGTGATGTCGGTGAACCGCTCGGTAGAAGGGCTGGTGATGGTGCTGCTGGGCGGGGTGCAGTACCTGGCCGGGCCGCTGGTGGGGGCTTCCGGCTTTACCTGGCTGAAAGATACGGCAGCTATTTACACCGAGTACTGGCGTTTCTGGCTTGGGCTGGTGATTCTGATTCTGGTTTTGCTGCTGCCGCAAGGTCTGGCGGGGACGGCCTATTACATGCGTCACGCTTTACGCTGGCGGCTGACTGGCTCAAAGGCTGCAAAGGGGTAGCGTATGGAAGCAGCGGTTTTACTCAGCGTTGACAATCTGTGCAAGTCTTTCGGCGGCGTGCAGGCGGTGCAGGGTGTGAGCTTTGACGTGCATGCCGGGGAGCTGCTGGCGCTGATTGGGCCGAATGGCGCAGGGAAGTCGACCACCTTTAACATGGTGGGTGGGCAGCTTGCCGCTGATCATGGTTCTGTCAGATTGAAGGGGCAGGAGATTCTGGGCTTAATCCCCAGACATGTCTGGCGCCTGGGCGTCGGACGGACATTTCAGATTGCGGAAACCTTTGCTTCACTGACGGTACTGGAAAACGTGCAGATGGCTTTGCTGTCTCATGCGCGCCAAACGTTTCACTGGTGGCGGCGGGTTGGCCGGTTTGGGTATGAAAAAGCCATGAGTTTACTGGCACAGGTTGGCATGCAGGAGCAGGCCGGCAGATTGTGCAGTGAACTGGCGTATGGCGATATCAAGCGGGTTGAACTGGCTTTGGCTTTGGCCAACGACCCTTGTGTGCTGCTGATGGATGAGCCCACAGCAGGCATGGCACCGCAGGAGCGGCATGCGCTGATGGCGCTGACCAAATCGCTGGTCACCGAAAAAAACATAGCGGTTTTGTTTACCGAGCACAGCATGGATGTGGTGTTTGCTTATGCCGATCGGATTGCCGTACTGGCACGCGGGCAATTGATTGCACAAGGCAATGCTCAGCAGGTGCGCGAGAATGTGCAGGTGCAGGAGGTTTACTTCGGCCACGGCAGCACGCTGGAGATGCAAAGCAGTCGCAAGCCAACGGAAATGGACATGACATGAAGCAGGTGACCAAGTTGTCGTTGTTGCAAACGCAGAGCCTGTGCGCCTGGTACGGTGCTGCGCAGGTGTTGTTTGATGTTGATCTGAACGTGCAGCAGGGAGAAGTGGTTGCGCTGATGGGACGCAACGGTGCCGGAAAATCAACGACGCTTAAAACCATCATGGGCTTGCTGGACAAGCGGCAGGGCCGTGTACAGTTTGCCGGGCAGGAAATCAGTCGCATGCCGGCCTACCGCATTGCGCGTATGGGGTTGGGGTTTGTACCGGAAGACCGGCGTATTTTTACCGAACTGACGGTCATGCAAAATCTGGAAGTGGGCAGGCAAGCTGCCAGGTGCCGACCAGGAGAAGATTCGCACATGCCGGAGTGGACGCCGGAAAAATTGTTTGCACTGTTTCCCAACCTGAAAGAAATGCCGGACCGGCTGGCTGCCCGTATGAGCGGCGGCGAGCAGCAGATGCTGACAGTGGCGCGCACACTGATGGGCAACCCTTATCTGATTTTGCTGGATGAGCCCTCTGAGGGTATTGCACCGGTGATTGTGGAGCAGATGGCGCAGATGATTCTGACACTCAAAGCGCAAGGCGTGAGTGTGTTGCTGTCAGAGCAGAACCTGCCTTTTGCACGGCTGGTGGCTGATCGAGCCTATCTGCTTGAAAAAGGGCAGGTACGCTACCAGGGCCGCATGAGTGAACTGCTGGAAAATGAAGCTGTTCAGCGCGAATATCTGACGATTTAAGTGGCAGGTACAGCCGATTATTGGCAGTGGCTCAGTGTGCTGAAACCATTGCATATAAAAAAGCGCCGTGTTTTTAAAACACAGCGCTGTAATGCTCATGGTCAGCAGACCGCTTGGTTTCAAGAGATGTTGCTGTTAGCTGGCAATGCGGGCTTCTTCCAGGTCAACTTCGCGCATCAGCTTGTCCATCAGATCGTGGTCAATCAGGTGTTCCTGAGACTGTCTGTAAATGTCATCACGTTCTGCCGCCAAGGCTGCCAGGCGAATCTGGCGTTGTATTTCTTCGCTTTTGCGAACCGTTGCCGCACTGGTTCCGGCATCAGCCGCCGCTGTATGGCTGCGTACATCAATCAGATTGCGGTAGGTGTTCATGACGCGGTTGGCTGCTTCTATATACAGGTCAGGTTCACTGCTGCCGGCAGACATTTCGTGCTGCGCATGTTCAATGGCTTTGATCGCTGCTTCTGCTGCGGCAATACGGGCGCGGTTTTCCTGGTCGTTTTCTTCGTTGTCCAATGCTTTGGGCAAGGCCAGGCCGTTGAGAATGCGCGGCAATGCCACGCTGGCCACAATCAGGGAGATCAGTATCACGCCAGAGGCCAGGAAGATGGCAAGGTCACGTGCCGGGAAGGGGGTGAAGTTATCATTCATCAGCAGTGGCAGCGACAAAACACCGGCCAGTGTGATGGAGCCGCGGACCCCGGAGAGCGACATGGCCGCAATCAGGCGTTTATCGACAGGGGCCAGTGAAGAGCCGCGCATGCTGAAGTAAATCATCATGACTTTCAGGGACGCCCACACCCACAGCCAGCGCAGTACGGCCAACGCCACAAAAATGATGGCAACATAAAGGAACAGCCATGTAATGTTGGTATGTCCGGCCTGCTGGACGGTGATGTGCATTTTGCCGACGATTTTTGGCAACTGCTCTCCCAGTAGTACAAACATGGCGCCATTGGCAATCATCTGCAATGAGTCCCACACCGCATTGCGGCGAATGCGGGTCACGGCCATGACTTTGCCATGGAGTTCGGAGTAGCTCATTGTGATACCCGCGGCCACGGCGCCGAGTACGCCGGAGAAATGCCAGTGCTCGGCAACGATGTAGGCCAGAAACGGAATCAGCAGACTGATCAGAATCTGGGTACCGGAATCTTCCCCCCAGTGGCGTGAGATCCATTGTTTCAGCCGTGTAATCCCCAGGGCAACCACAAGCCCGACCACCAGGCCGCCTACCACCATTTTGACAAATTCAAAGCTGGCATCTGTCAGGGAAAATGCGCCTGTCAGGGTCGCTGCAACAGCAAATTTCAGACAAACCAGGCCGGACGCGTCGTTAAACAGCGATTCTCCTTCCAGAATGTGCATCATGCGGGATGGGAAGGGCACTTTTTGTGCAATGGCAGATACGGCAACCGGATCCGTGGGGGAGATAACGGCAGCCAGCGCGAAAGCGACCGGCAGGGGGATTTCCGGGATCATCCAGTAAATCAACAGGCCGATCCCTAGAACGGTGAAAAAGACCAGTCCAAATGCCAATTGGGTAATCGTGCCAAGGTCTTTTTTGAGTGCATCTTTGGGCAAACGCCAGCCATCCAGAAACAGCAACGGTGGCAAAAACAGAAACATGAATACATGTGGATTCAGCTCGGCACTCAAGCCCCCCAGAAACTGTGCAATGAGGTAGCCCAGAACGATCTGCACGATAGGCAGGGGGATTGGAAAAGGCAGCATACGCACGATCCAACTGCTGATAATAACAGCAGCGATCATTGCAAGAATAATGGCAATGGTTTGCATGATTTATTGTTATGTGAAACGTTAGAGTTAGCGGGAGATACCCGGGACCCGGGTCGCAGGGCTAACTTTATCAGCAGGTTGGCCTGTAACGGCGGACAGGGGCAACAAACCAGTAATCGGGGTTGGTTTTTGGGTTTTTGAGGAAGGAAAGCTGAGAAGCATTTTCAACACATTGCGTGTGACGGTGCTTTTTTGCCGGCGGCTGTCAGTAGTTTTTATATAAGGTGGTTCCTGCCATGCAGGACTGGACCACCTTGAACCAGCATGACAAAACCATCAGGCCGATGGCGGGGTATATCCTGCGGGTTGATCTACCGGGGCGCTTTCTTCTGCAAAGAAGAAACGTTCCATCTGGCGTGCCAAATACTGACGTGCGCGCAGGTCAGCAAGATTGAGCCGGTTTTCATTGACCAGCATGGTCTGGTGCTTCAGCCACTGTCCCCAGGCTTCTTTGCTGACGCTATCGAAAATGCGTTTTCCCAGTTCTCCCGGGTAAGGGGGGAAGTCCAGTCCTTCTGCTTCTTTGTGTAACTTGATGCAGTTCACCATGCGTGCCATGAACAATTCCTTTATATATAAAAGTAATAAATAAAAATCTTTTTATTGGTTTGAATTTTTGAAAAGACGCTGCACAATAGCTGCTTGGTAGAAATTATGCCGCACTCAAGCTGGTCTAGCTAGAATTAATGCATAACTGTAACAAGCTTTTGCCGCCATGAGAGGATGGTAGCTTAACACCATGGTTTCGGGTAACGGTATTCGCATGGGCGACAACTGTATGGGCATGGGCAGAAAAAGTGATGTGGGGCCTCTGATTTATCAGTTATTAGGTAGTCACCACAAGATGGTTGGGATTTGAGCGACAATTAAGGGTTTTACTGATATGCATGCGCTTCAAATCAATTTAACCATTCTGTTGTGAGTTACGGGTCATAATGTCCAATTTTACGCAGGCACTACAAAGCAATACAGCACCGGGCGGGGCGGCCGTGGTGTTACGTCATCTACGCAAGATATACCAGAGCGAACGCGGGCATCTGCATGCTTTGAACGATGTCAATCTGGAAATTAACGCGGGTGAGATTTTTGGCATTATCGGCCGCAGCGGTGCCGGTAAAAGTACGCTGGTCCGTTGCATCAACCTGCTGGAGCAGCCGACCTCGGGCGAGGTTTGGGTTGGCAAGCAGAACATGATGCAGCTTAACGCACAGCAACTGCGTGTTGCCCGCAGGCGCATTGGTATGATTTTCCAGCATTTTAATTTGCTCAGTTCCCGCACCGTGTTTGAAAATGTGGCGTTGCCGCTGGAGCTGGTAAAAATGCCGCGGGCCGAAATCAGCAAGCGTGTGGTGTCTCTGCTTGAACTGGTGGGGTTAACAGAAAACGCCAATAAGTATGTGGCGCAGATCAGCGGCGGGCAAAAACAGCGCGTCGGTATCGCCCGCGCACTGGCCAATCAGCCCCAGGTGCTGCTGTCTGATGAAGCCACTTCTGCGCTGGACCCGGAAACAACACGCTCCACGCTGGCTTTGCTGAAACAGGTGAACCGTGAGCTTGGTGTGACGATCATCATGATTACACACCAGATGGAGGTGGTGCAGCGCGTTTGTGACCGGGTTGCAGTGATTGACCACGGTGTTGTCGTTGAAGAAGGCATGGTACGCGATGTGTTTGGCTACCCCAAAACAGATACCACCAAATCGTTGGTGGGGGAAGCCACCGGCCAGGAACTGCCCAAAGAAACGGTGAACCAGATTTTGTCGAAAGCAGGGCCTGACACACGCATTTGGCAGATTACAGGGCATCAGCCCGATGTGCTGACCCAATTGGTAAAACAGTTCGGACTGGATGTGGCTTTTGTGCAGGCACTGGTGGAGGATTATCAGGGTATACCTCTGGGGTCTTTGCTGATGCAGGTGACGGGCCCGCAGGATGCGCGCGATGCGGCCCGGAACTGGGCGGCTTCTGCAGGCATTGAGGTTGAGGAGATCCGCCATGTCCAATAATTCTTTGACTGATCTGGCCTTAAGCGTCTGGAATACGCTTTTTGGCGGCCCGCTGGTTTGGGATGCCTTGTGGGAAACACTCATTATGGTGGGTGTTTCAGGGTTTGCCGCCATTGTTTTGGGCATTCCATTGGGTATTTTGCTGAATGTCTCGGACAAAGGCGGCCTGCTGGAAGGGCTGGCAGCCAACCGGGTGCTGGGATTTTTCATCAACGTGTTCCGCTCAATCCCGTTCATTATTTTGTGCGTGGCCATGTTCCCTCTGACGGCGATGATCATGGGAACTTCGATTGGCGTGAAAGGTGCGATTCTGCCCTTGACTGTAGCCGCAGTGCCTTTTATGGCGCGCCTGGCAGAAACATCGTTCAAAGAGGTTCCTTCCGGTCTGATTGAGGCTGCACAGGGTATGGGGGCCACACCCTCACAGATTGTGTTCAAGGTGCTGCTGCCCGAAGCAATGCCTGGCATCATCAGCGGGGTGACGATCATGCTGGTCAGCCTGATTGGTTACTCGGCCATGGCGGGCATGGTTGGGGCCGGGGGGCTTGGGACATTGGCGATCAACTACGGCTATTACCGTTACCGTACGGACGTGATGATTGCCGTGATGATCGTGATTGTGGTTGTGGTGCAATTGGTTCAATGGTTTGGTGACTGGCTTGCCGCCAGAGTGAATCACCGTTAATAATTTTTTCCTTACTGGAGTTTTGCAACAAATGAAGCGTCAGTTATTTTTGCGCAGCGTACTGGCTGCGGTATTCAGTGTTTCTGTATCTGGACTGGCTTTGGCAGACGGCAAACCGTTTCGTGTGGGGGTCACGCCTGGCCCACATGCGCAGATTGTTGAAGCGGCCAAAGCTGTGGCGGCCAAGGATGGGCTTGATGTTGAAGTGATCGAGTTCACCAACTATATGTTGCCCAATCAGGCCCTGGCCTCGGGCGAGCTGAATGCCAACAGTTTCCAGCACAAACCCTATCTGGACAACCAGGTCCGCTCACAAGGGCTGAAACTGATTGCAATTTCGCAGTCGATTGCATTTCCGATGGGCATTTATTCCCGCACGCTGACCGATCTGAAAGCGGTGCCTGAGGGTGCCAAAGTGGGGGTGCCGAACGACCCCAGCAACAATGCACGCGCATTGATCCTGCTGCAAGATGCCAAGCTGATTGAACTGAAGCCCGATTTTGGTATAAACGGCACTGTGCAAGATATTGCCAGCAATCCACATAAACTGCAGTTTATTGAAATGGATGCGGCGCAACTGCCGCGCTCTTTAGGCGATGTGGGGCTGGCGGTTATTCCGACCAACTATGCGCTGGATGCCGGGCTGAACCCCAAGCAGGATGCGTTGATTCTGGAGCCGGCAGACTCTCCTTATACAGGCATTATTGCGGTGCGGGAAAGCGATAAAGACAATGAGGACGTGGCCAAGTTCATCCGTGCGTACCGCTCTCCTGAAGTCAAGGCTTTTATTGAAACCACCTTCAAAGGCGCGATTCTGCCGACATGGTAATACGGGTTTTTACAGTCAACTGTTTGATTGAATACTGAATAAAGGTTAAAAAATAATGAAACGTAAATCATTTATTCTGGGTGCTTTGCTGGCTGCGGTGGTGACCGTGAGTGGTGCATGGACAAGTGCTTTGGCGCAGGGCACTCCTTATAAAGTCGGGGTGACACCAGGGCCGCACGCGCAGATCATGGATGTGGTCAAGCGGGTTGCAGCAAGAGATGGGTTGAACATTGAGGTCATTGAGTTCAGCAATTATGTACTGCCCAATGAAGCGCTGGTATCGGGTGAGCTGAATGCCAACAGTTTTCAGCATAAGCCGTATCTGGACAACCAGATACAGAACCGCGGCTATCAGATCGTATCTGTTGCTGAAACGGTGCTCTTTCCAATGGGGCTGTATTCCAAAAGTGTTGGCAGCGTAGCGGAAATCAAAGCGGGCTCGCGTATCGGGATTCCGAACGACCCCACCAACGGCGGGCGCGCATTGTTGCTGCTGCAGCAACTGGGGCTGATCAAGCTGGCACCCAATGTGGGCATGACGGCTACGCCTTTGGATATCAAAGAAAACCCGCTGAATCTGAAAATCATTGAGCTGGACGCGGCCCAAATGCCGCGTGCGCTGGCGGAGCTGGATGCCGGTGCGGTGAACACCAACTATGCCTTGCCTGCCGGGCTGGACCCGAAAAAAGATGCCATTGCACTGGAAAGCACAGATTCGCCGTATATGAATATCATTGCGGTGCGCGCTGCTGATAAGGATTCGCCCGAACTGGCGAAACTGTTGCGGGCGTATTTCTCACCGGAAGTCAAACAGTTTATTGAAGATGAGTTCAAGGGCAGTATTCTTGCTGCGTGGTAAGAGGACGTGCCTGTCAGATATTTGAAAGCGCTCCGCCGGAGCGCTTTTTGGCTTTAACTGCCATCAGCATCCGCTGGCGGGGAAAATACTGACGCCCGAGCAATTCAAAAATGCAGAGCATCTGGTCATTGCCGAGCAGACGGTGACTTATCCCAAGGTTTCCCTGTATTTAAAGCAGGCAGGTGTTGATGTTTCACAGCAGCATATTTTGCCTAACCTTTTATCGGCCTGTTTTGCCGTGGCGTCAGGCGACTGGCTGGCGACAGTGGCTGAAAGGTTGGCGCAGCAGGTGGTTGGGCCGCTGAATCTGGTGATGATGAAATCCCCTTTAGATTTGCCAGCTCTTGTGACCCATATTTTCTGGCATCGTCGCTTGCATCAGGACAAAGGCGTCAAATGGCTGCGGGCACTGATTGTCAGCCTGTTTGTCGGGAAAGACGCCGTTGTGTTGCCCAAGAGCATGAAGGCAGCATAAGGCGCTTCTGCCGCGCTATTTTGACGGGAAACTGTTATAAAACAGCTGGCAGGCACCGGTCCGGCTGTATTGTTCGCAAATGGTGGTGGCCCGGGCTGTGGCTCTGTTGGGTGTCGCGGCAATGGCCCAGCCATAGGCCAGATTCAGCGGGCTGAAATAGAATGCCATCGACTGATTCTGGAAAACGTAACGCACGGCGCAGCCTTCCAGCCCGTCTGCCTGGCACATCTGTAGCGCGGCATCTTCAGCTGCCTGGCGGGTTTCATGGTGGTTGGCCATGCCAAAACCAAGATAGACGACATGGCGGCCTCTGATCGTGGCTTTGACCTGCTCGGGTTCGACCATGGCAAATGCGCCCCATGATTCATCAGCGCTTTTGTCGTTTGCAGGGGTGGCTGAATCAACATCATGAAGGCCATAGGGCAGCCTGCGCTGGGCATAAAGGGCAGCAATGCCGCCACCGCTTCGAGGCTCTGAGATGTATTGTGCAGATGGGGCGGGCGTTTGTGCACATCCGGTGGTGATGAATGCTGTAACGGCGAAGATCAGCGACGCAGAAAAAGAGAGGGCTCTTATCATTGTGATCAATGCTTATGAAAAATATTAAAAATCATAGCATACCCTGATGAATCAGGATGTATGAAAACATGCTATTTCAGGCGGATAAATGCCCAGCCGGGTAACGGCGTTTGGGTTTATGCCGCCGGGGGAGGCGGCGTTACAGGCCGGTGCCTTGTGACGGCAAGCACGATATGCGCCACAATGAGCGCACAGAAAGCAGCGGTTAATGCCGCAAACAAAGCATTGCCAAAATTGTTACGCAGCAGGCCGCTCAGGCTTGTTGCCGCATCAGGGGTGGAACCTGAGTTGATGTAAAAGCCAGCGACCAGATACAACATGATGCTTATGAATGTGATGATCAGGCAGGCAGAAGAGGTTCTGGAAGCGATGCGGCCACGTGAAGCCTGTGGTTGGCACTGCATGGCAAAAACTGCACCTGTGATGAATGCCGGGATGGCGCACAGACCCAAAACGGGAAGAAACAGGAAAGGGGTTTGGGCTGCCTGAGCGCTTAAGGAGGTTCCAAGCAGCAGCAGTAACGTTTCGACCAGTGCCGCGGTCAAGCCAAAGAACAGTGCCAATGTGAATCGCTTGTATTTCATGCAAAGGGTTCTCAACCAGAAGGAAACAAGGCCATTCTAGTGGATATATCAATTAAGGGCGATAACGCTGAGCCAGGCAGCGCCAAAGCAGCCCAAGGTGCCCAGATCAGCGGTTCAGAAATCAGCAGACAGCGACATATTTATCCGGCGTATCCTGAAAGTACAGCAGCAGGCGTTCATCCAGTTCTGACAAGGACTTAAGTTCGTTGAGCACGGGCAATTGAAATGGCGGGTTTTGTGCGCCAGTCTGTATGGTCAGCGTATGCGGATTTTTGCTGGCGAGCCTGTCCGGTGCCGCTGTGAAGACCACGGGGTAATCCAGCTTGACCAGCGTAATGGCGTTTTTGGGAAAAACCCGGTCATTGATGGTGATCTGGTTTTCTGTAAATACAAAGTTGTCTCTTTTGAACTCATCGAGTTCAGGGCTGGGGGTCCATTGATCCGGGAGTGCCAGGTGCTGGCCCCGTGCAATGGACTGGGCGCAGCGGATATACGTCAGCAGTACCAGATGCTGCATGAAATTGTTCAGGCGGATACTGTGCACCTGCTTGCCTGAGGCGATATCGAATATCTCGACATTTCGGGTTGCCCAGCGCGTGTAATCGCGTAACATGGGTTCAAAGCGGAATTCACGAAATGGAAAGAATAGAGGCTTTTTGATCAGGCTTCTGATTCTGACGCCTTCTGATGTAACGGTAAGCCATTCAATGGTGTTAATGAACAGCAGGGCGAAAAAAAGGCCAAAAACAATGAACAGTATGAAACGCAGTTCAAAGTAAAGGTAAAAAATGATGATGCTCGCAATGAGAAAACCCCACATCGCAAATGTCGGATTGAAGTTCTTCTGAATCGCTTGGGAGGATGGAGGAAGTGTAGCGTTGGAGTTCATGAAATAGCACAGCAAAAATAAACAGGCCCATGGCATTCTAAGTGAAAAAGAATAACACAGAGGCAGCCGGTTGCATTGAATGCAACAGATGCTGCCCGGGCGTCAGAGCCGTTGTCTTGTTAACAGCAGGAGCATATTTTTAAAAAACGTGTTTATTGAACCTGATAATGCACAATCCGGGTGGCATTGCCAAATTTGGGAACGTGGTGCCAGTAACTGTACCAGCCCCAGCGTTCGGGGTGGCGGTTAAAGTAGTACACCACGTCTTTCAGGCACAGCCTGGGGTGCCAGCGCTCAAGCTCTTTGAGGTTTGCCACGCCCCATACAAAAGGCACCGGAGCCTGCCACATTTGTTCGTAGAGGCTTGTGTTTTTCACGGTGAGCGGTGAGCAGATGTCAAAGACGATGTGCGCATCCTCAAAACGATGGGCCAGCTCTGCAAGCAGGTTGCGGACCTGTTCTTCTTCAAAATACATCAGTACGCCTTCGAGCATGAACATCAGATCTGCATCGGGATATTCCTTGAGCAAGCGGTCCATCCATTCTGTTTCCAGCAGGCTTCCCTCCCAGTATGTGTTGCGGGGGCTGGTTGCCGGCATCAGTTCATTGCGAACGGCAATCACGTCGGGCAGGTCCAGGTCAATCTGGGAACCCTTGCCGCGATCTGTGCGCTGAAAACGGGCGTCGAGCCCGCAGCCCAGATTCACCAACAAGGCATTGGGAGAGGCGCGCATGTGCTGCTTGGCAATGGCGTCAAAATATTCAGTACGCAGTGCAATACAGGTCTGGGTAATGTATTCGTCGTGATAAATGCTGAAGTCAAACGGAAGCTGTTCCACCAGGCGGGTTGCACAGTGGTCTTTGAACAGCCCATTGGGGCGATGGCTTTCATACGCCCGCATCCATAGGGAAATCAGCGAGGTGTTGGATATGGGGTTGCTGAAGCTCAGTGTCTTTTTCATAATGGGCCCCTGCGAAGTGAAAGTGTTCACTTTCATTATTCAGGCATAAAAAAGGTAAGTCAATTGGGGTTTGGCTCTAATTGCCTGCGTTCGGACTTGCCGTGAGCGGATATGGGGCGCACAGGACAGCGGTTTTCCCTTTGAACCTGTCCGGCTTGCAGAAAAGTATGATCACCATATTCCTGACAATTAAGGTATGATTCACTTTTGTTAACAGGGGTATTCAGGCCGGCAGGCCTGAAAAAGCCGGGAAGTTCAAAAACATGCGATTTTTTAACAAGACAATCTGTTTTTCTGTGTCATTGCTGTTGAGTATCTGGTCAATACCGTCTCTGGCGCAGCAGGCTGCCCAGCCTGCCGGGCAGCAAGCGCAGACGGAGGCAACAACCTCTTATCCTTCCGGCACTGGCTGGCGTGTGGTGCGTGAAGAGGAGGGGCGGCTGTATGTGCTGATTGAAGAAAAGCATGTTGAAGAGCAAGCCATATTCCAGCAGATTATCGATACCTTGTGTGCAGACAAGGATGAGTGTTCGATTGTTTTTGGCGTAGAGCCAAGTGCTGATATGGCTGGCAGTAATGCGCCGCCCGGTGCAGCCGCAGGGCAGCAATAGTTTTCTTTTTTGCGGGTCAGGTATCGGCCGCCTGCGGAAGGCAGGAGTCATTCACTCCGGAAATGAAAAAAGACAAAGCATATGCTTTGTCTTTTTTGTGTGCGATGTATCTGTTCAGGATTACATGGCGGCTTTGAAGATGCCTTCAACGTCTGCCTGTGTCCCTTTACGCGGGTTGGTCAGAGCGCAGGCATCCTTCAGTGCATTGGCAGCCAATGTGGGGATGTCTTCCGCCTTGGCTTTCAGTTCTGTCAGGTTGGCAGGAATACCAACGTCTTTGGACAATGAACGGATGGCTGCAATACATGCCTTGGCACCCTGCTGGTCATCCATGCTTCTGACGTCCACACC
Source organism: Saezia sanguinis (assembly GCF_963921665.1). Taxonomy (NCBI): domain Bacteria; kingdom Pseudomonadati; phylum Pseudomonadota; class Betaproteobacteria; order Burkholderiales; family Saeziaceae; genus Saezia; species Saezia sanguinis. The sequence goes on along the minus strand of NZ_CAWUGC010000002.1, from coordinate 8,274 downwards.
CATGGCCTGTGCAATGTCTTTCAGGCGTGCCGCAGAGCTTTGCATGTTGAATTCTTCCACATGGGGCAGCAGCACAGCGTTGCAAACGCCGTGTGGCAGGTCATACATACCGCCCAACTGGTGGGCCATGGCGTGTACATAACCTAAAGAGGCATTGTTGAAGGCCATACCGGCCAGGAACTGTGCATAAGCCATATCTTCTCTGGCCTTGGCGTTTTTACCATCTTTGACGGCCGTACGCAGGCTTTGAGAGATGATTTCCACGGCTTTCAGGGCGCATGCATCGGTAATCGGGGTGGCGCCGGTAGATACGTAGGCTTCGACCGCATGGGTCAGAGCATCCATACCTGTTGCGGCGGTCAGCCCTGCAGGCATACCCACCATCAATGCGGGGTCGTTGACCGAGAGTACCGGGGTGGTGTTGCGGTCCACAATGGCCATTTTGATGTGGCGTTTTTCATCGGTGATGATGCAAAAACGTGTCATTTCGCTGGCGGTTCCGGCGGTGGTGTTGATGGCAACCAGCGGCAATTGCGGCTTGGCAGAACGGTCAACACCTTCATATTCGCTGATGTCGCCGCCGTTGGTGGCGCATAATGCAATGCCTTTGGCGCAATCGTGCGGTGAGCCGCCACCCAGAGAAATCACAAAGTCACATTGGTTGGCTTTGAGCAGTTCCAACCCGTCTTTGACGTTTTTCGTGGTGGGGTTGGGTTTGGTGCCGTCGTAAACTGTGGACTTGATACCTTGCTTATCCAACAAATCGGTAACTGTTTTGACGACGCCGTTTTTATTTAAAAAAGCGTCGGTGACGATCAGCCCGTGCTTGAAGCCATAGCCTTTTAGCAAGCCGACGGAATCACCTAATGCGCCTTCTCCCATTACATTGACTGCAGGAATGAAAAATGATGTACTCATGGGAATTACCTTTCTAGTTGGTTTGAATGATCTGAATGTGCAGCAACATCATGGCGTCGCAAAGTGAGGCCGGAAGACAGCGCGGGGAAGGTGAAGATTGACAGCTTTCGAGCGTTGACGTATCTGATACGCATTGACAATGCATCGTGATTTGCTTATAGATTCAGGAATAATGTATCTATGTCTGATAAGGATATGTCATTCTAGTTCAAGTGTATTCAGTAAAAATTGACTGTGCTCAAACTTGAAATTCAAATAATTTAAAAAGCTATTTTTTATAAAATATAAGACCCATGATACGGGAATCATAAAGCATATTCCCCTATTAGGGGTATTGAGATTACACGTGATAAGGCGCAGGCAAAGGCGATGCCAGAAAGCAGCTACGCTCTGGTGTACGTTGAGATGTGTGGAGGCAATGCGCGTTTATTCCGCAGTATCTATCCTGCGGGGGGATGCGTGTGAAAAGCGTGTGGAAAGCGGGATATCAGAACGCGTGCTGGAGAAATTCAAGCTCCATAAAAAACTCCGGCACATCACCTACGTTGTCGGAAACAGTTTCTTCCGGATTGACGGATATAAAACCGGCAGGGCTAAAGAAAAGATCCGCACCATGGCGCCAGCTGTTTTTTTTGCTTTTGTGCAAAGTGGCAAAATGCAGTTGTTTGGACTGAATCAGATGGACCAGCAGGTCTCTCAAAATCAGGAATTCTTCATCTCCCAGTTGGGCCTGCTGACTCGGTCTGACCCGCACCGCTTTGATGGCCTGCTGGCCTGAAGCATCGTCAATGCACGCGGAGGTGACGTAGTAATCAACCCCGGTATTGCCATCGATGACGGCATTGTCAGAAGGTGTTTCTTGAGATTCTTGTAGGTAATTTTTTAAGCGGTCTGTAAGGTTCATAACAAACTCTGAAACTCTGGGTCATTGTTATTGCCGATATACAGGTGCAAATCCAGATTTTGCACAAGGGGAATACTTCCCATTATATAAGAAAGCCTGCGGTCACTATGGAGATGTGGGTTTCACCGGTAAATAGAACCCAGCATGGGTGAGGCTCCTCCAGGATTTTGCTGGGCAGGCAGTTTCCAGCAAAAATACCGTGTCATGAAAAAAGGCTGTTTTCCGACAGCCTTTGATCAATGAAATATGTCTGGTTTATGCCTGATCGTGCAGGCGCTGGTGCAGGTAGTCAATGTGTTCCAGGTCCGGTACGTCGTTATAGATGAAGTATTCTTCGGCCAGGGTCAGAATGCGATAACGGTCCAGCAGAATCACGCGCCCGATCTGATTGTTCAATGCCCAGCCTTTTTCTGCGGTGTACAGGTCAATCGGGCTGAAGTGGTAGTTGGCCCACGGATGGCGTGTATAAAGCTGCGTGTTAAGGTTAAGCAGGGTTTGCTGGTTGCTGTACCAGTGCTCGCTGGCGCAGTCGCAGCGGCCAATGGCAACGGGAATGCCGTCGCGCTCATCACCCATCGGGTGCCAGGCCATCATATCGACAATGCCTGCTTTGCTGGCGGAAGCCGGTGTGCCTGAGGACAGCGGGATTTCGTGCGTGCTGAAATCCTGCGGGTTGCATAAGGCCTTGCCACGTGTCATGCGTGCCATGTACTGTATTTGCTCATGGGGTGGGAACTGGTCGGGCGAAGGCATCAGAAACTGGATTTTGGTGCCTACAGGCATCAGGTTGATGAAGAGCTGATGACAGGTTTCGGCAAAATCCTGTGTAATGCGGTCACGCCACTCAGGGGAAAGATGGCGCATATTGGCTGCCAGAACGGTTCCCAGGTACAGGCGCTGCTTCGGATGGGTCAGAACAAAATTGAGTTTAATGCTGCTGCGATCCTGTTCGACAATGAACGGGTAGTGCCCTGCATATAAGCTCATTCGCTGGTAGCAGTGTTCAATCAGTTGCTGCCAGAGTGTGTTGGCATCGTCCTGGGTGATAGGCGGGTGAGCGCATGCACATTCCTGGTTTTGCAGCAACAGTGATGTGAAGTCGTTATGAGTGAATACCTTGTTCTCACAGGCCAGCGTCTGGAGTTCAACATAGTCGGCCCAGATGAACGGGTAGTTTGAGTAAGGTAACGTGTTCAGGTACTTGTTCATAATGATCTATCCGAACGCCTCTGATACGGGCAACAATGGTCAGCGGAAATTGTACTATTGTAGGGGAAAGGGTTGAATCTGATTAAAAGCGGATAGGGTATACGGTTTTTAGCATGAGATTTCACGCAGGCAGACTGTGAAACGGCGCACTATATCCGTGTTGTTGACCCAGGAATCTGGTGTGGTTGTGAGATGTTTGGCGCATGTTTCCAAATAGCGGCATTGCACGCAGGTGCTCAACAAATGCCGAGGTGTTTACAATAGGGCAATTAGGCAATAGGGGCATTGCTGTCAATGCGTATGTGGGTTTTCAGAAGCGGGGTGTATGGTTGATGTCGGGTACAGAAGCGTCATTTTTTATTTCTGTCATCATGCCTGCATATAACATGGCCCAATACATTGCGCGTGCAATTGATTCTGTGCAGGCGCAAACCCATGAGAACTGGGAGTTGCTGATCATTGATGACGGGTCGACCGATACGACGGTAGCAGTGGCCCAGGGTTATGCTCAAAATGATGCACGCATCCGGATCATTTGTCAGGAAAACCAGGGCGTGGCTGCGGCCAGAAACACGGGGCTGGATCATGCCGCGGGGGACTATATCGCTTTCATTGACAGCGATGATTACTATGAACCCACGATTTTGGAAAAGCTGGCGGCCAGAATGGCGCAGGGGAACTGTGACTTGGTTTACTGCGGTACGCTGCATGAAAAGGAAAACAAGATTCAGGGGGCGCCTTATCCCGAGATGAATCTGCTGGAGTGTTATGCTTCGGGCCTGGTTGACTATATCGGCCTTTATTCAACGTTGACGAAAAAGTCATTTCTGGCCGAACATGGTATCCGTTTTACGGCGGGGTGTTCTGTGGGCGAAGACCAGGAATTCCTGATGCATTGCGGTATTTATGCACAGGTCAAAAGCGTACCTGAGGTTTTGTATCACTATTGCTGGAACCAGGAATCGGTGATGAGCACGATGACGCCGCAGAAAGTGCATATTGACCTGGCCAGCCGGCAGCGCTCCACTGCGCTGGTAGAACGTGAATACCATGGCTCGCACAAAAAGAAAATCGTTCAGTTTCTGCAAAGCTGGGAAGATCGGATTGTGATGATCTTTACCAATCTGGTGGTCCAAAGAATCAAGCGGGGCGATCTGGCAGGCGCGGTGCAAGAGGTGCACGAATTCGGCGCTATTCCTTATTGCCTGCGCAGCCGGAATTTTAAGCACCTGAAAAGGGCGCTGATTCTGAATTCAGGCAGTCAAAAGCTGTGGCTGTTTTTCTGGGGTAAAAAACAGCCATAGGGCGGTACACTCTTGGGAAGCATTACGCAGGGCCGGTACGGCTTAACAACTGGTCGCAGGCTTCAAAAATAGCTTCCGCCGGTATTTCCGAGAGTCTGTGGGTATAGTTTTTCAACTGGATGGCGTTTTTGTTGTTCGGGCCAAAGGAGTTTTCCACCAGCAGCAGCTTGCCTTTGGGCCTGGTTCCGGCACGTACGTTGGGGCCATCAAAAAATCGGGCCCGCGCTTCATCCACCTGCTCATGGTATTTTTCTTTGATATGGGTTTTGGCGTCAGAAAGTGACCGTGGCGTTCTGCGGCCCGATGCATACAGCCCAACCAAAGGTTTCTGGAAGGCTGCGACCACGTGGATGATGGAGGTATCAGGGCTGATGACCAGATCCGCGCGTTGAATCAGCGGCACCACGTCCAGTATGCTTTTCGAGTTGTAGTAAACCAGGCGCTCTATTTTGAGGGTGTCAATGAGTTTTTCCACACGTGTTTTGACACCGATAGCGATGAAATGCGCTTGAGGGTATTTAGACAAAAGCAGTTCAATGGACTGGCGGATCTGCTCATTGGTCATGTCGCGGCGCGGGTGGCCGGAAAAAGGGTTGAGCACAATAACTTTGCCGTGATCGGTGCACAATGTGTCGATAAAAGAGCCGGCAGCGGCTTCAGCCGCCGGGTCAATGAAAAACTCGTAGGAAAGATCCGCATTGTGGATGTCTAAAAAGGCCAGAAACTTTTGAACCAGTGTGATGTAGTGGCCGCGGCGGGTGTAGTGATTGATAGAGGCGTCATAGCATTTGAGCGCGCTTTTGTTCCAACCCAGAGTGTATTTGCCGCCAAGGTAGTATGGCAGCATGATACGGTGCGGCGAGTGTTTGAAGTACACCGGGTAGCGCATGTCAATGATCAGGTCAAAATGCTGCTCACGCACCTGTTGCTCAACCTGGCGCATTTCACTGGATGAGTAGTTGTCGCGCCAGACAAATGTACGCGCGACATGCGGATTGTTTTGAATGATCTCCAAAGCGCTTTTTTGTGACATGACGCTGACCTGATAGCCATGCTGCGCCAGCACACGGATCAGGGCGGTGGTGATGACCATGTCGCCAATGCCATCGTTTCTAAGCAGCAGAATGGTTTTGATTGCAGTCTTGTCAATCTGCCGGCGCTGGTGTTTTCTCAGGCGCCAGTTGATCACGGCCTTGTCCAGCCACATGGAAACCTGGTAATCAATCCGTTTAAAAAAATAGAGCGCTTTATAAAGAAACATGGTCACTTTCGAAAATAAAAACGGGCGCTTTGATGTAAACCGGCTTTTATTGTAACTGTACTTGGTAAGCCTATTTGAAATGTGCAGGCTGCCGATATGCGTTTGGAGTGTGCCAGGCTGTTTTTCGGGGTTGATGAAAATGAAAAGCGGTCTGAAGAACAGATCCAAATCTGTAGGCGTTACAAAAAAGCGGCATTCTACGGGAATATGTCACAAATTGCGTCATTAGCCAGGATGTTTATGGATAACGTACGGCTTTTTATGATAAACATGAAGGGCCGGTATAGCAGCAATGCAGATTTTTATTTAGGGCAATAAAAATATTGACGCTTTATCTCCAAAAATTACATAGGTATCTCATGGCACATAAAAAAAGCAGCATTCATAAAAAATGTTTCAGGCTGACTCCCATCACAGCAGCCGTCATGTTTGGGGCATTGAATATAGGCGCGCAGGCCGATGTCCTCATTGACGGGGCCGGCGTGATTGGCGTTTACGGGCAGGAGCCGGATTCTCTGGTGTCCACACCCACAGTCTTGTCCAATTCCACAGACGATATTCACATTCAGAACACTTTGAATCAGGGGGCAAGCCGCGGTAGCTATGGTATCCGGCTGGATACGGCATCTTCCCAGGGCGGGATATTGACTTACAGCAAGGTGGTGGGCGTCATCACGGTTGACAGGTCAAGCGTTTTCAGTTCCCTGCCAGGAACAATGGGCACGTCTTCAGCCTCTCCGCCTGGTTCAGGGACTTATGCGGGTACTGGCGCTTCTGCTGGCGTATACGGGCTGAGTACCAATGGCGGATTGCTCAGGCTGAATATCGAAAACATCGACAGTATCAATCTGAATGCATCCAATGCGATGGGTATTGGCGCATATGCGACAGGAAGCAATGCCGGCGATATAGAGATCAATTTTTTGGGTGCAGGCAGCAAAATCATTGCGCATGGATCTAAGACAGACGGGATCAATGCCCAAAATGATACGCCGAATGGCAACATTACGATTCGTCAGGAAGGCAGTATTTCGTTGACGCATCTGATACAGCACGGTGTGATATCTTACTCACCGATGACCGGTATCAACGCGGTTGCCAACAACAGCGCGGGCGGCAATGTGGCTGTTTATGCCAGCGGGAGCATTACGGTGGATACCGGGGGCACAGATAACATACAGGGCGGCTCCGGTATTCTGGCAACAGCCAATGCAGGCAATGTGCTGGTGGAGTTTGACAATGCAAACGGGTCTATCATTGTAGGCGGTGCCAATGACCAGGGGCAGACCGGTATCAGGGTTTCTGCCAACAGTGCTGGCTATACGGCGGCCGTTAATATTGTGCGTGCGGACACGATTCATGTGTATGGAGACGGCACAAGTCTCAGTGCAATCGCCAGTCAGGCCGCAAATGGCGCGCATGCACAGATCCGTATCGGACAGGTCGATTTGATTCAGGTGACTTCCAATAATGCAAGTGCGACAAGCAACTTTGTCGTCAGAGGTATTGCAACAGGAAGTGGCGGCAATGTCAGCATTGATTCAATGGCCAGAAAAATAGTCGCGCAAGGCGATAATTTGTTAGGTATTGATGCTTACAGTTCAACTGGGGCAATTGATGTGCGGGTTGGCGGGCAGGTTTTGGCCGAAGGTGCAAATTCGATTGCGATTCAGACATCCAGCTTCAGTGGCACGAACCAGGTGCTGCTTTATTCCGATGCCGACATTAAAGGCGGGGCAGGCAATGGATATGGTATTTATTTAAATAATATCGTACAAGGCGGTCAGACTTTAACGTTATCAACAGGCTCCCAGGTTTCTTCTGCAAATGACTTTGCTGTTTATGCGCATAATGCATCCGGTTCCACCACCGTGAATAACGGCGGGGTCATTACAGGTTTTACACATTTTGCAAGCCCCCAGACGGTCTTTCATAATCAGGCCGGTGGTACCCTGTCGCTGCAGGATTTCAGCTCGGGCAGTAAAGGCGTTGTGACCAGCATCTTTGGTATGGATGGGCAGTTCAATAATGATGGGCTCATCCGGTTTTCGGCAAAGAATGTGGATGGTACGGTGACGCATGCCGTATTCGACGACATAGATACGTTTAATCACAATGCCAGCGGTTCGATTGATTTGTCCATGGGCGTCAATGACCTGGCCGGCAGTACACTGACGATTGGCAACAGTACCAGTACAACAGCCTACGTATCGAACGGGGGGTCTTTAATCCTGAATACGCAGTTGCATGATGGCGGCGTGAGTGACCGCCTGATTTTGGATCATGCGTTTACAGGCTCTGGCGCCACCAGAATATATATTCAACCAACAGCCGGCAGCATGGGAGGCGGGCTTTCGGGCGATGGCATCGAAGTTGTGACGGTGAATGGTACTTCCAGTCATGATGCTTTTGTGCTGGGTACCCCTGTTACGGCAGGAGCCTACGAATATATTTTGGGGCAGGGCAGTCAGGTCAGCACCGAAAATAACTGGTATCTGCAAAGTAGTCTTGTGGTTGTTCCTCCTCCGGTCAACCCTGGCGACCCGGATCCGCCCACCATCCGTATCCCCATCTACAACCCCAACATTGGCAGCTACTTGGGCAACCAGTATGCGGCAGCCACCATGTTCAACCACAACATCCTGGATAGGCGCGACAACGTCCGCTCACCTGACCAG